>JAYWEB010000039.1:0-2369 GCA_043779575.1 Chthoniobacter sp.
CCCGGCGGAATGGCCGCCGGTACCCTCGACGGCTCGGTTTTCACCGGTCCCCGCGAACTCGCCGCCGGACCGCATGAATTCCTGCCCGCCAGCGACTCCGGCTGTCTCGTCCTCATTTGGGCGCAAGCCCTCGAACGCGGCTACTCGCCCTTCGCCAAAATCAAGCCCGACCGCACCACCGAACAGGATTGAGGGATCGCGAAGGAGGGCAAGCGGAAGGATGAAAAGATTGTCATTGGACCGATGCTTCCGCGGTGGTACTTGGCGTATGTTGAGCCCGCTTTTGCATCCAATTCCCACTCTGAGCGTTTCGGAAATCCCGCCGGGCGAGCGGAGGTGGATGGCCGGGTTCCTCGTCCTGCTTGGCGGGCTGCGCGTTTTCCTCGCCTACAATGTGCAGTTCACTTCCGACGAAGCGCAGCATCTCCACGTCGTCTGGGCGTGGGCCAGTGGCCTGCTCCCTTATCGCGACGTTTTCGACAATCACACCCCGGTTTTTCACCTCCTCTGCGCGCCGCTCTTCCGACTCTTTGGCGAGAACGCGATGATCATCGTTTACATGCGGCTCGCGATGATTCCGCTGTTTGCCGCATCGTTGTGGTTCGTCTTCCTCATCGGCAGGCGGCTCTTTTCCCGCCGTGCGGGTGCCTGGGCGGCGGTCTTCGCGGGCTTTTTCCCGATCTTCCTTTTGAAAACGGTCGAGTTTCGCACGGATGATCTGTGGGCCACGGTCTGGCTCGGTTTGGTCGCCATCGCCATCGGCGGACGGCTCACCCCGCGGCGGATGTTTGGCGTGGGACTGATCCTTGGCCTGGCGTTTGGCGTTTCCATGAAAACGCTCATCCTCGCCGCGGCCCTGCTGGTCGCCGGTGGTGCGACGCTCGCCTGGAGCTGGCGCCAGGCCGGCGGCGGGCGCGCGGCCGACGTGCTCCGCGGGTTGGGTGCCGGTGCTGCCGGGCTGCTCGTCGTCCCGGCGGTGCTCATCGCCTATTTTGCCGCGCAGCACGCCGCGTATGCGGGTCCTGGCGCTGTCGGCACGCTCTATTACGGGGCCATCGGGCACAATCTGCTGCCGGGCCTGCATACCTCGGGGGGAGGGGCTTGGCGGAAATTTTGGTTTCCGGCGGCGTTGCTGCTCTCGTTCCCGGCGGCGCATTTCACGCTCCGCTCCGCGCCGGATCGCGCAGTCGCGATCCGGCGGCTCATCATCCTGTTGTGCGTCGGCTTTTACCTCGCCCTGCTGCACGGCTACTGGCCGATGATCACCGGCCAGGATTATCTGCCGGTCGCCCCGCTGTTCGTCGTCTTGGTCACGCCCGGAATTCTGGCGCTGGGCCCGAAGTGCGCTGCGCGCTGGCCGTGGCTGCCCCGTCTCGCCGTGCCCGTGGGATACCTAGTTTTGGAAGCCGCCGTGGGGTTCAAATTTGCCAAGGTGCGCCGGCACTCGAACACCGTCAGCGATGTCGCGGATGTCCTGCGCTGGACGAACCGGGACGACTACGTGATGGACGCAAAATCCGGGGCCATTTACCGCCAGCGCCCGTTTTACTACGCCTTGGAGGATGTCACGATGAAGGGCATCGACCGCGGGCTGATTAAAAACGACATCGTCGAGCGGCTGATCGCCACCCGGACCTGTGTGGCAGCTTATAAGCGATTGAGTGACCGGGATCTGGATTTTGTCCGCCGGAACTACCTGTTCCGCCAAAGCAGTTATGGGATCGCCGGGCAGAACCTTTTCCCCGATGCCAGCGGCTCGGTGGCGTTTGAAATCGCGATTTCGACGACCTATGCCCTCGTCTCGCCGCAGGGCGAGGCTTCCGGGATGCTCGATGGCCGCCCGTACCGCGGAAAAATCCCGCTCGACATCGGGCACCACAGCTTTGTAGCAGACCAACCTGCGCAGCCGCTGGTGCTGGTTTGGGCCCAGGCCCTGGAGCGGGGATTCCGCCCGAAATTTTCAGCCAATGCCTTACCGAACGAACCCAAGAAAAAATAACCCATGAAGCCACCTCTGCAGATCGCGTCCTCGGATCGCATCCTCTTCTTTGCCCCGCATCCCGATGACGAATCGCTCGGCGGCGGTGGGCTCGTGCAAAAGGCGGTGCTCGCCGGCGCGCAGATGCGGTTCGTTTTTCTGACGAATGGCGACCGCAATCCGTGGCCGCAGCGGGTCCGGGAACGGAGCGTCTTTCTCGATGCCCAGGCCCGGCGGCGCTGGGGCGCGCTGCGGCGGCAGGAGGCGCTCCATGCGCTGGCCATCCTCGGCATCGGGGAGCCGGCGGAGGCGCACTTCCTCAGTTGGCCGGATCAGGGCGTGACGCCGCTGCTCATGGCCGGGGATGAAAAGGCGGTCGAAACCATCTGCG
>JAYWEB010000040.1:0-15032 GCA_043779575.1 Chthoniobacter sp.
ATCGACCAGTTCGCCGACAAAATGAACGCCCGCGCCGCCCAACTCGGCATGCACAACAGCCACTTCGTCAACCCCAACGGGCTGCCCGCGCCCGGCCAGTTTTCCACCGCGCGCGACATGGCGAAGGTCGCGATGGTCGCCTACCGCAACCGCACCATCCGCGAACTAGTCTGCCAGAAAGCCATGCTCTGGCGCTACAACGACGGCCGCACCCGCGTCTTTGAAACGACGAACAAAGTCCTCAAGGTTTACCCCTTTTGCAACGGCATGAAAACCGGCTACACCGAAGCCGCCGGCCGCTGCCTCATCTCCAGCGCCACCCGCGGCGGCCGCCACATCATCGTCGTCGTCCTCGGCGACAGCCGGAACATCACCATCGACAGCTACCGCCTGCTCGCCTGGGGGCTGGCTTCGTAGGGCTGGGTGAAAAGGGCGGGCCGCGGCTACGCCATGACCCGCTTCACCACATTGCCGGCGATGCCGGTGAGGCGCACGTCGAGACCCTGGAACTTGGTCGAGAGCCGCCGGTGGTCGATGCCCATGAGCGCGAGCATCGTGGCGTGCAGGTCGTGGACGCTGACCACGTTTTCGACCGCGCGGTAGCCGAGTTCGTCCGTCGCGCCGTAAGTCGTGCCCGCCTTTACCCCGCCGCCAGCCATGAAGACGCTGAAGCCGAGGATGTGATGATCGCGGCCCGTGCCCTGGCCCATCGGCGTGCGGCCAAATTCGCCACCCCACAGGATGAGCGTGTCGTCGAGCATGCCGCGCTGTTTGAGATCGGTGATGAGCGCGGCGGTGGCCTGGTCCACGTCTTTCGCGCCGAGCTTCATGCCGCCCACGAGGTCGCCGTGATGATCCCACGCGCGGTGGTAGAGCTGGATCATGCGCACGCCGCGTTCGGCGAGCCGGCGCGCGAGCAGGCAGTTCGAGGCAAAGCTGCCGTCTCCCGGTTGCGCGACGCCGTAGAGGTCGAGCATCTCCTGCGGCTCGCTCTTGAAGTCGGTCAGCTCCGGCACGCTGCTCTGCATCTTGAACGCCAGCTCGTACTGCGCGATGCGCGTGGCGATTTCGGGATCGTTCTGCTCCTCGGCGAGGAAGCCGTTCATGCGCCCGATTTCCTCCACGACCTGCCGCTGCGTGCTCTGGCAGACGCCGTCGGGATTGCCGATGTAATGCACGGCGTCGCCCTTGGATTGAAACTGGATGCCCTGGAACCGGCTCGGCAACACGCCGCTCGACCACTGCCGGGCGGAGACCGGCTGGAGACCCTGCTTGCCCTTCGACATGAGCACGACGAAACCCGGCAGATTCTGCGTCTCCGCGCCGAGTCCGTAGAGCAGCCACGAGCCCATGCTCGGCCGGCCCTTGATGATCGAGCCGGTGTTCATGAAGGCGTGCGCGGTGTCGTGATTGATCTGCTCGGTCTGCATCGAGCGGATCACGCAGAGGTCGTCGGCGACCTTCGCGATGTGCGGAAAAAGATCGCTGACCTCGATGCCGGACTGGCCGTGCTTTTGAAACCCGGTGATCGCGCCGCGCGCCTTGAGCACCATGTTTTGCAACTGCGCGAGCTGCTGCCCTTTGGTGAACGACTCGGGAAAAGGCTGGCCGTCGAGCGCCTTCAACTCCGGTTTCCAATCGAAGGTTTCCAGATGCGACGGCCCGCCCGCCATGCAGAGAAAGATCACGCGCTTGGCCTTCACGGGGAAATGCGGCTGCGTGATCACGCCTTTCCACGCGGCGGAGTTGCCAGCGGCGTCCGTCGCGGCGGCGAGTTTGTTTTGCAGCAGGGCGAAAGCGATGCCGCCGAGCCCGTAGGCGCTCTGCGTGAGGAAGGCGCGGCGGCAGATGGAGGACGGAGAGAGGGAGGGAATGAGAGAAGGAGAGATCGGGTTCATTTGCTGTTCAACGTCCAGTCGTCTGCGTGGGTGATCATGTGGACGATCATGCCGATGATGTCGTCGTATTCGGTGTAGAGCTTGCGGGCTTGGGCGGGATCGAGATAGCCGCAGGAGACCGCGAACTGAATCCACGTCTGCGTCTCGGCTGCTTCACCCTCGGAGTCGCCGAGCTTCGCCACGAACGCGGCGGGATAACGTCGCTTGCGCCAGGCCTCCGCGAGATTGCTGCATACCGATCGCGAAGAGCGCCGGCCCTGATCGGTGAGCGAGTATTTTTCCTCCGCCGGAAACCGTTTGCTCAGCTCAAAAAACTGCATCGCAGCCTCAAACGAGCGTCCATAAACCTCCAAATCCGTGTGCCGCCGAACAACGGTTTTGCGCCCTCCCTCTCTCCCTCGCTCTGTCTCTCCGTCTCTCATACTCAATACCGGGTGATGGTTTCCTGCGCATTGAGGAGCACTCGGCAGAGGCTCGTCCACGCGGCGAGTTCGGCTTTGTCGCCAGCGGGTTCAGGCGCGCTGCCGACCTTGAGAAACTTCTCGGCGTCCGCGCTGTTCGCGCGGAAATAATCGCGCTGCTCGCCGAGGAATTTCATGAGCGATGCCCGCTCCTTTTCGCTCGCCGGACGCGCGACGGCCTCCAGCAGCGCGCGGTCGATGCGCTGCCCGTCGCTCGCGTTTTCGATGCCGAGCAGCCGGCCGGCAAAGAGCCGCGCGGCTTCCACGAATGTCGGGTCGTTCAAAAGCGTGAGCGCCTGCTGCGGCGTGTTGCTCAAGGTGCGCTGCGCGGCGCACTCGTCGCGCGCGGGGGCGTCGAAGTTTGCGAGCATCGGATGCAGGAAGCTGCGCTGCCAGTGCATGTAAACGCCGCGCCGCCACTGCTCGTCGTCGGTGCTCGCGAGGTAGTCGCGGTCGGGGAATTGCAGCGCGACGTAATAACCTTTGGGCTGATACGGCTTCACGCTCGGGCCGCCGAGGTCGCGCAGGTTCAGCACGCCCGCGATGGCGAGGGCGTTGTCGCGCACGAACTCCGCCTCCAGCCGCCGCGGGTTTTGCGACGCGAGCAGGCGGTTCGCGGGGTCGGTGTCGCGCAGCTCCGGGCGCAGGCTGCTGCTTTGGCGATAGGTCGCGCTCGTGACGATCAGCCGGATGACATGCTTCACGTCCCAGCCGCTGTCGCGGAACTCGGCGGCGATCCATTCGAGCAGCTCGGGATGCGACGGCAGCTCGCCCTGCGAGCCGAGGTCATCCACCGCGGCGCTCAGGCCGATGCCGAAGAACTGCGCCCACAGCCGGTTCATCACGGCGCGCGCGGTGATCGGGTTTTCTTTCGAGACGATCCACTGCGCGAGATCGAGCCGCGTCAGGCGCTTGTCCGCCGTGCTCTCGATCCGCCCCGGCAGGAACGACGGCGTGGACGGCAGCACGATCGCCCCGCTTTCGTCCTGCCAATTGCCGCGCGCGAGCACGCGGACGGTCAGTGGGTCGGTGGCCTTCGTCACCATCGTCCACGCGCGACCGTTGCGCGTCTCGCGCACATTCGCGGCGAGTTGCTTGTATTGGTCAAAGGCCGCGCCATCCGAGGCGGTGCTGAGCAGCCAGGTGTCGGCGAGAAGCTGGCGCTGCGGCGGCGTGCGTTGATCGGCCACCACGGCCAGCGCCTCGCGCACCGGCTTCTCCGCCACGCGCAGTGGATCGCCGGCGCTCAGCGGGCTGGTGAAAACGCGCAGCGGTGCCACGAGGTCGCCACCCACCGTCAGCACAAGGCGGTCGCCGTTGGCGAGTTGCACGGGTGGGTCGAGCAGCCAGACGCCCAAGGGCTTGGGCTGCGCTTGGGCTTCCTCGGGCTCCTGCGCCCGCGACCAGCCATCGGCGATCCCCAGCAGCTCCGCGCCATTTTCGTAGCGCGGTTCCTTGGCGTTGGCGTCGGCAAAGTAAATGCCCAGCTTGCGCTCCTTGCCGTCGGCCCCTTTCACCAGCGCACTGAGCTGCAACCCGTCGTCCTGGCTGCCGCCGGTGGACTTGCGCTCGGTGCGCGGAACGTGCCCCAGCTCCACGCGCACCGCCGAGACCCAACCCGCGCCCGGCCGCACGCTGATCCGCAGGCTCTCCTTGTCGGCGAGCTGCCTGTCAAACTGCACCGCGAGATCCTGGCCGATCGCCACATCGCCGTCCTGCTCGGGCTTCCCGTCTTTCGTCAGCACGGCGCTCACCGGCGGCTGGCTCCAGCCCTCCGGCTCGGTCGCGAGATACGTCCGCATCTCGCCGACCCACTGCTCGAAACTCTCCTCCACTTTCGCGTCATCCAGCCGCGCGCGCACCGTCGCGAGATGCGCGTCGAGCCTGGCCTGCGCGCGCTCTTTCCGCGCCAGCAGATACGGGCTCTCGACCTCGATCTCCGGCGGAAAAGGATGATCGTTGCTGAAGCCCAGCAACTCCGGGTTCTGCGTGTAGCCGTAGTCGGAATACACGCCCCACTGCTTCACGTCGGCGAAGAACGATTGCAGCGCGTAAAAGTCAGCGGTCTTGATCGGGTCGAACTTGTGGTCGTGACATTCCGCGCAGCCAAACGTGCTGCCGAACCACGCCGCCGCGACCGAGCGCACCCGCTCCGCGCCATACTTCGCGAGGAACTCCTTCGGCTGCGCGCCGCCCTCGCGCGTCATCATGTTCAGCCGGTTGTAGCCCGTGGCCACGAGCTGCTCCGTGGTCGGATGCGGCAGCAGATCGCCGGCGAGTTGCTCGATGGTGAACTGGTCGAAGCGCTTGTTCGCGTTGAAGGCATTGATGACGTAATCGCGATACGGAAAGATGCGCTGATTCTGGTCGCCGTGGAATCCCACCGTGTCCGTGAAGCGCGCCACATCCAGCCACCACACCGCCATGCGCTCGCCAAAACGCGGCGACGCGAGCAGCCGGTCCACCTGCTTTTCATACCCATCCGGCGCGGCGTCGGCGGTGAAAGCGGCCACCTCCTCCGGCGTCGGCGGCAGCCCCGTGAGGTCGAGCGCAAGCCGGCGCAGCAGCTTCGCTTTCGGCGCTTCGGGCGACGGCGCGATCTGCTTCGCCGCGAGCTTTTCCCAGACGAACGCATCGATCGGATTTCCCGTCGGCCTTTTCCCTCCATCCCTCCGTCCCTCCTTCTCTCCACCCTCCACACCCGGTACCGCCGGCTTCACCAGCGGCGCATAAGCCCAGTGCGCCTCATACTCCGCGCCCTCCGCGACCCACCGCCTGATGGTTTCCTTTTGCGCCTGGGTCAGCTCCTTGTGCGCCTTGGCCGGCGGCATGATGTCGTCTTTATCCGTGGCAAAAATGCGCTCGATGATCCCGCTCTCCTCCGGCTTGCCCGGCACGATCGGAGTGATGTCGCTCTTCGCTTTCTTCATCAATGCCTCCTCGCGAATATCCAGCCGCATCCCCGCCTCGCGCGCCTTGGCATCGAAGCCGTGGCAGTGAAAGCAGGTGTCCGAAAAAATCGGCCGGATGTCGCGGTTGAACTGCACCTTCGCCGGGGCGGCCAGCGCAGCCGGCGCGAGGGCGAAGGAAGTCAGCAGGAGAAAGCGCGACATCATGGCGTGGAAGATAGGTGGCCGGAGGCCAGGAGTGCAAACCTGTCTTTGCCGGGTGTGATTCAAACTGGTGCAATCGGGATGCTCGCGAGATGTCCCGGAGGGACGACGGAAATTAGCCGGTGGCGTCAGCTACCGGTACCGCACGAAGAGCGCAACCGCACCAGAGGAGCGGTGGAGGGAGCGCCAAGGTTGCATTTCGATCAGATTGCATCCACCGCTGGCAGGCTGGTGCCGGTAGGTTTGGGCAGGATGTGGAGGGGGAAATTCTTGCAGGTAGATCTGGCCCTTCCGGCCCACGATCTCGATGGGAACGCCCGTCCCACCAAGACTCCGTCTCCCCTTCCGGCGCTCGACGACCTCGCATACGCTCCCGCTGCTCACCTGCCGCCACCGAAACGGAGTTTCGCCTCCCGCGTCCGTTCCCAAAGCGCTGCGCTAACTTTGGGAACGAGGGGGAGAACGAGAGAGGAACTTTGGAAACGCGGGAGGCGTCTCTTTCAGGTATTTCGCCGTGGATGGCGGGCGCGGGGGCCGGGTCTTTCGCAATCGGTGGATTCTGCTAAGGCTGTCGCCGCCATGCCTGCGACCGCCAAAATTCCGACGCTGAAAATCCACGAAATCTATGAGTCCGTGCAGGGCGAAAGTTCGTGGGCGGGGTGGCGGTGTGTGTTTGTGCGGCTGACGGCGTGTGACCTGCGGTGCAGCTATTGCGACACGGAGTATGCGTTTTACGAGGGAAAGAAGCGCGCGGTGGCGGAGGTGCTGGCGGAGGTGCTGGCGATGGATTGCCGGCTGGTGGAGATCACCGGGGGCGAGCCGCTGCTGCAAAAGAATGTGCTGCCGCTGATGACGGCGCTCTGCGATGCGGGGCGGACGGTGCTGCTCGAAACGAGCGGGGCGCACGACATCGCGCCGGTTGATGCGCGGGTGCATCGCATCATGGATTTGAAAACGCCGGACAGCGGCGAGTGTGGGCGCAACGTGTGGGCAAACATCGCGCTGCTGACGGTGCGCGATGAGGTGAAGTTTGTGATCGGTTCGCGCGGGGACTACGAGTGGTCGCGGGAGCAGGTGCGCACGCACGCGCTGGACCGGCGCTGCGGCGGGGTGCTGTTTTCGCCGGTGTTTGGGCGCATCGAGCCGCGGGACATCGTGGGCTGGGTCATCGCGGATAAACTGCCGGTGCGGTTTCAGCTCCAGATGCACAAATTCATCTGGGACCCGAAGCAGAAGGGGGTGTAGCGGGCTGCCGGCAAAACGTGGGGGTCAGCCTGAGCGGAGTTCCGTCCCGCCTTCGCCTCCGACGAAACTCCGCTCGGGATGACGCGCGTGGGAGAGGACATTTCATGAGCCGCGCTTTCATATCGGTTTGCAATCCGCGTCCGGTCTGGCGCATTTACACCGCCGCCCGAAACCACCCATGCCCTACCTCGCTGTCACCGGCGGCCTGCCGCCGAAAGTCTTTGTGCTCCAGCCGGGCGCTGCCGTGGCGGGCCGCTCTTTGGAGGCGGATTTTTTGCTGAAGCACGTGGAAATTTCCCGGCAGCACTGTCGTTTCTCGTGGGATGGAAAGGAGTGTCGCGTGGAGGATCTGGGCAGCGTGCGCGGGACGACGGTGAATGGGGAAAAGATCGCCGCCAGCTTCACGCTGCGGGCGGGGGATAAAGTCGGCATCGGGCCGGCGGTGGTGGAGTTCGGCGTGGGCGAGCCGCCGGCGGCGGGCGAGCCGGGGACGGGGGGCGGGGCAAAGGGTGCGCCGATGCTGGTGCGCGGGCAGGCGGCGGATCGCTTCGAGGTGGTGGGGGAGATGACGGTCGGGCGCGATGCGGGGATCGAGGTGTGGCTGAATGATCCGGGCGTCTCGCGCCGGCACGCGACGGTGAAACTGGCGCCCGGCGGCGGGGTCATCGTCTCCGACCTGAACAGCACGGCGGGCTCGTTTGTGAATGGCCACCGTTTCGACACGCAGGCGCTGACCATCGGCGACCGGCTGCAAGTCGGGCCGTTTTGTTTCCAGTTCGACGGGCACGCGCTGACGCGGGTGGCCAATGCCGCGGGCGGCACGATCCGCGCGGGGAATGTCGTCTTCCGCTCGGGCGCGCTGACGATCCTGGATGAAATCAACCTCGCGATTCCGGCGTCGCGTTTCGTCGGGATCATCGGGCCGAGCGGGGCGGGGAAATCTTCGCTGCTGACCACGCTGAGCGGGCTGCGCGCGCCGGAGCGGGGCGCGGTGTTTGTCGATGGCGAGGACATTTACTCGGGGCACGATGCGCGCTCGTTTGGCTTTGTGCCGCAGGAGGACATCGTGCATCCCGAGCTGACGGTGAGCGAGGCGCTGCGCTTCAGCGCGCGGCTGCGTCTGCCGGCCGGCACGCCGCCGCTGGAGATCCAGAAGCTGGTGCTCCAGACGCTCGATCAGCTCGGCCTGCGCCCGCACGCGGCGAAGTCCATCAGCCACCTCTCCGGCGGGCAGCGCAAGCGTGTGAGCGTGGGCGTGGAGCTGCTCGCGCGGCCTTCGATCCTCTTCCTCGACGAGCCGAGTTCCGGCCTCGATCCGGCGACCGAGTTTCAGCTCATGGAGCTGCTCCGCGATCTGGCGGACACCGGCTGCACCATCGTCTGCACCACGCACGTCATGGAAAACGCCTACCTCATGGACCAGCTCATCGTGCTGACCGGCGGGTGCCTCGCGTTTCAGGGCTCGGCGCAAAGTGCGCGCGAGTATTTCAAAGTGGCCAAGCTCACGGCGCTCTACGACCGCCTCGGCGAGCAGCCGCCGAAGCATTGGCAGGCCACGTTTGTGGAGCGGAATCTCGCCGGGGCGCTGGACGCTGCGCCCGCGCCGCCGGTGCCGGTCGCCGCCGGACGCACGCAGCGCGCGTTCGCCCTGCCGATCCTCCTCGCGCGGCAGTGGTCGATCCTGCGTTCGGACTGGCGCAATTTCGCGCTGCTCGCCGGCCAGCCGATCATCATCGCTGTGCTCGTGGTGTGGGTCAGCAATGAGCGCTCGCTGACGATGTTTTTCGCCTATCTCGCCACGCTCTGGTTCGGGTGCAGCAACGCGGCGCAGGAGATCGTGAAAGAGCTCGCCATCTACCGGCGCGAGCGCCTCGTGGGCGTGGGCGCGCACTCCTATCTCGCGAGCAAATATCTCTTTCTCACCGCCATCACCGCGCTCCAGACGCTGCTGCTTTACCTTACGATGATCCTCGGCAGCGGCGGGCGCGATGGCTCGGTGCTGCTGCAGCTCGGCGCGCTGCTCGGCACCGCCGTGGCCGCGGTGGGCATCGGGCTGACGATCTCCGCGCTCTCGCGGTCGGTCATGCAGGCGGTGATGTTTGTGCCGCTCATCCTCATCCCGCAGATCATTTTCTCCGGCCGCACCGTGGCCCCCGGCGACATGACGAAGTCCGTCCTCGCCTTGAGCCGACTCACGCCGAGCTTCAGCGCGCAGACCGTGATGGACACGAGCTTCCTGTGGCAAAAGGAGCTGCGAGGCGACGTCATCAGCGACCACGGGCAGTCGTATCGCAACCTCGATCCCGACCGCGAATTTTTCACCACCGGCGATGTTTACAACCGCGGGAGGCCGGCGTGGTTCGCCCTGCTCGGGCACCTGCTCTGGGGCGTGCTCACGTATTTCGTCTCGTGGTTTGCGCTGAAAAAGCGCGAGCGCGGGTAGCGCGGCGGGCTACTTTCCGCGGACGATTTTGAAAGAGTCGCGCAGGAACCAGACCTCGCCTTTCGACGCGCGCAGCTCGGCCACCAGCGGGACTTCGCCGCCGCCGGTTTCAAATTCGTAGCTCAGCGTCTGCCATGCGGAATCGCCCTCCGCGGCGTTCTCGCGCTTTTGCAGGCCGGACACGCGCAGCCCCGCGCCTTTGCCTTTCTCGTCGTCCGTCGCCGCGACGCCGCGCGTGCGGGCCATGGCCTCGAAGCGATACTGCCCGGCCTCGATCTGCACGGTCTGCCGCCACGACGGGGAAGCCGCGCCCGCGGCGACGAGATGCAGGCAGTCGCGGTTTTCGATCTTCACCTCATCGCCCTGGCCGCCCTCGGTGGTTTGCAAAGCCCATCCTGGCGCGACTTTTAACGCGCCCTTCGCGTCGAAGACCACCGGCTTCACCAGCTTCACCGGCACCCGGAGCTGCTTCCCGATGGCGGTGATCCGGCGTGCCACCTGGTCCCGCGTTTCATTGATCTGGTTCTCGTATTCTTTCGCCCACCGGCCGTCTTTTGCGGCGATGGCATCGCGCACGCGGCGTCCCTCGGCGGTGATGCGGGCGCTCCAATTTTCCTTCAGGAGCAGGTTTCGATACAGGCTCTCGAACTGCGCGCGATACCGGGCGGCACCCGGCGGACAGCGCATCACCGCGCCGCCGACGAGGGAGTCGAAGCCGCGCAGCACCTCGAAGTTTTCCTCGGCAAACACCTGATCCATGCCATGCAGGAAGAACGAAAATTTGCCCGAGTCGGGATCGCGGTAAAAGCGGTAGTTGTTGTGGTTGAAATTGTAGCCGTCCCAGTGGCAGACGAGGTCCTCGAGCACGCAGAAAGTGACGAATTTCTCGATGTCCAAAATCTTGCCGAGCCGCTCCCACCGCTTCGCGTTGTCGGGTTCCTGGCAGGCCGCGATCAGCTCCTTGATAGCGGTCTTGTCCTTGGGGTCGCCCTTATCCTTTTCGGTGTTTTCATTCACCTCCGCGCAGAAGCCGCCGTCGTAGAGATCGCCGTCGGTGTTTTTGTAAAACTCGGCGAGAAAATCCTTCGTGAACGCTTCCTTCACCACATAGAGCCCGAGGTCGCGGCCGTTCAACTCCACGAAGGCGTGCGAGCAGCGGGAGGCCGGCACCCCTGCTTTCCGCGCCATTTCGCCGGCGATGAGTTCGTGCAGGTAGGTGCCATCCTGCGCGCCGTTGTTGAGGTGGATTTTCGTCATCCCGTGGAAGCGCTCGCGGCCCTTGTCTTTGGCAAAGCTCAGGGTCAGCCCGGGCTTGCCATCGAGATGCTGGAAGCTGCCCGCCGAACCTTTCAGTTTGAGCGCCACTTTCTGGTAGAGCACCGGCCCGGCCAGCGTGGACTCCGTGACGGTGGCCTCCACGTAATTGCGCTCATCCTTTTGCAACCGCTCCTGCTGCGCCGCCGAAAGCTCGATCTTCAGCAGGGGAATGAATCCCGCGAAAAAATCCGCGGCCTCCTTGCGCTGCTTGGCGATCTTTTCGGGCAGCGGCGCGGCGGGCCGGGCCGGCTCGGCGCCGCGCAGCGGGGCGGGCAGTGCGCCGGCTCCGGCGAGGAGCAGGGCGGAGAGGAGGAGAGGGAGGATTTTCATACGGAGAGGCAGGGCAGAGGAAACCGCCGGGGCACCCTCCCGTCAACTGCGGCAGCACCCCATGCCGCCTTACGCACCCACTTCCGCCCGCGCGTCGGCGGCGAGGGCGGTGGAGAGGTAGCGCTCGCCGGTGGAGCAGGCCACGGTGACGATCAGCTTGCCCTTGTTCTCGGGACGTTTCGCGATCGCGATGGCCGCGACCACATTCGCGCCCGTGCTGATGCCGACGAGCAGGCCCTCTTCTTTCGCCAACCGCCGCGCCATGGCGAAGGCGTCGTCATTCGAGACCTGCACGCATTCCACGATCTGCGCGTTTCCGGCGGCGTCCTTGAGATGCAGGTTGTCCGGGACAAAGCCCGCGCCGGTGCCCTGGATTTTGTGCGGTCCCGGCTTCATCGGCTGGCCCGCGAGCGTTTGCGAAATGACGGGCGAATCCTTTGGCTCGACGGCGATCGCCTGGAAGCTCGGCTTGCGCGGCCGCAGCGCCTCCACGCAACCCGTGATCGTCCCGCCCGTGCCGACCGCGGCCACGAAGATGTCGATTTTTCCATCCGTGTCCTCCCACAGCTCCTCGGCGGTCGTCTGCGCGTGGATCGCGGGGTTCGCGGGGTTGTTAAACTGCTGCGGCATCCAGGCGTTCGGCGTGTTTTTCACGAGATCCTCGGCGCGCGCGATCGCGCCTTTCATGCCCTCCGCGCCCGGCGTGAGCACGAGCTTCGCGCCCAGCATGGCGAGCAGCGTGCGCCGCTCCACGGACATCGTTTCCGGCATCGTGAGGATGATTTTGTAGCCTTTCGCCGCCGCCACAAACGCGAGCGCGATGCCGGTGTTGCCGCTCGTCGGCTCGATGATGACGGTGTCTTTCGTCAGCACGCCGCGCTGCTCCGCGTCCTCGATCATGGCCCGGCCGATGCGGTCCTTCACCGAGCCGAGCGGATTGAAAAATTCGCACTTGAGGGCAATGGTCGCGTCCAGTCCGGCGGTGACTTTGTTGAGCTTCACGAGCGGCGTGCGGCCGATGGTTTCGACGATGTTGCTGTAGATTTTGCCCATAAGGAGGTGTGCGGTGTGGAGGTTTGGTTCGGTGAAAAAGGGGGCGCACTTTTACAACCGCGCCCTTCATGGCGGCAAGGCGGATATTCGCGGCGGAGAGTTTGCGCAGATTCCGTTTGAATTGCCGAAAGCGGATGCTACTTCTCCCGCCCAATCCTTCTATTCCCCAATCCCATGGCTGACCTCCTCAACGCAAAAGACATCAAAGACTGGCTCAAAAAGCTTCCCGAGTGGGACCACGACAAGAAACACATCGAGCGCACCTTCGAGTTCGACGATTTCTCGCAGGGCATTGAGTTCGTCAACGGCGTCGCCGAGATCGCCGAGGAAGACGACCACTGCCCCGACATCGACATCCGCGAAGGCAAGGTGCGGATCGTCCTCTCGACGCATAGCGAGGGCGGGGTCACGGACCTCGACTTCGAGGTCGCCGAGAAGATCGACACGCTCGTCGAATAGCGGCCCGATGTCCGCCGCCGCGTCCGATCCTGCGCGCTTGCGGATGATCGTCTGCGCGCTGCTCGTGGCGGGGTTCGCCGTCGGCGCGTGGGCTTACATCGCGCGGCGGAGCGCCGCGCCGCCGCCGCCCAAGGTTGAGCTGCCGGGAGGGCCGTCACGGTAGTGCCCTGTCCGCAAAAATCATGCACCATTCCTTGTGTCGCCCTTTCAGGGCTGACTATTCCGCTGACGCTTTCCCAGGGCGTTGCCATGGGCTGGCTGGTCGTCGCACCTTTGGTGCTGAAAAGCGGCGTTGGGATTAAATCAATGGTTCCCTAGTTTTCCCCGATGCCGAATCCCCCGATCTTCATCGCCCCATCGCTCCTCGCCGGCGATTTCGGCCGCCTGCACGACGAAGTGCGCCGGGCCGAGGCGGCCGGTGCCGACTGGCTGCACTGCGATGTGATGGACGGTCATTTCGTGGACAATATCTCCTTCGGCCCCGCCTTCGTGGACGCCGCCGCGAAGGTCGCCACCGTGCCGCTCGACGTGCATCTCATGATCGAGCGGCCCGATCACTACTTCCCCCGCTTCGCGAAAAGCGCGCGCAACATCACCGTCCACATCGAGGCGCAGCACGACATCGCGAAAACGCTCGCCGCCATCCGCGCCGCTGGCTGCACCTGCGGCCTCGCGCTCCGTCCCGCCACGCCTTTCGAGGCGCTGGTTCCTTTCCTCGGGCAAATCGACCTGCTCCTCGTGATGACCGTCGTCCCCGGCTTTGGCGGGCAGCCTTTCCTGCCCGAGACGATGCCCAAAGTCCGCGCCGCCGCCGCCGCCCGCGCCCGGCTGGGCCTTGGTTTCCGTATCCAAGTGGATGGCGGCATCACCACCGCCACCGCGCCGGCCGCCATTGAAAGCGGAGCCGACACCCTCGTCGCCGGCACCTCCGTCTTCGCCGCCGCCGACCCCGCCGCCGCCATCCGCAGCATGCGCGGCGCGTAGCGGGTGGCGAAAAAACTGCCGTCATCCTGAACGGAGGCTTGGGAGGCTTTGCGAACCAAGCCGGAGTGAAGGATCGCTGACTGTAACGGGCGGAGGCGGTCTGGTGAACTGCGGACGCCATCACTCCCACCGCCTCCGCCCATTTACAGTTTGCGATTCTTCACTCCATTCCCGCCCACCTTCGCCCGCCGGGAATTACGTTCAGAATGACCGTCGTTTATTCTCCGCCCACAATCCCGTGCCGCTACTGCGCGCTGACCTCCCGCACTTCCGCCGCCTGGAAATGCGCGAGCGCTTCGCCCACGAGGAAGAGCGAGCCGGTGATCAGCATCCGCCGGCCCATCGACTCCGCGATGCGGAGCGCGGCCGGCAGATCGCGCACGGCGATGCACTCCTGCCGCGGCGCGACCTCGCCGATCGCGCGGCAGATTTCCTGCGGCGTCGCCGAGCGCGGATTCTGCACCGGCAGCGCAATGATCCGGCCCGCGATCGGCAGCAGCGCCGCGCAGATGCCGCGCACGTCCTTGTCCTGCAAAACGCCGAGGATCAGCGTCGCCCGTTTGTCGCCGAAAACCTCGCGCCACGTCTCGGCGAGGCGCTGCGCCGACGCGGGGTTGTGCGCGCCGTCGAGCACGACGCGCGGCGTGATTTGTTGAAACCGTCCCGGCCATTCCACGGTGCGCAGCCCGCGCGCCATGGCCTCGTCGGAGATGGCGATGCCGGCCAGCTCCAGGGCGTGCGCGGCGAGCGCCGCGTTCCAGCGCTGGTGGCTGCCCGCGAGCGCGATCTCCACGCGGCGGAACGGCGAGACGACGAAGTTCAATTCCGCGCCGCGCCACATCGCGATCTGCACGATCACCACCCGCACTTCATCCGCCTGCGGCCCCGTCACCACGGGCACGTCGGGCTTGATGATCCCCGCTTTCTCCACCGCGATGGCCGCCAGCGAATCGCCGAGCCAGAGCTGATGATCGAGGTCGATCCGCGTGAGCACGCTCACCGCCGGCGTCACCACGTTCGTCGCATCGAGCCGCCCGCCGAGGCCCGTTTCCAGCACCACCACTTCCGCGCCGCTTTGCTGAAACCACGCGAGGGCCAGCGCCGTGGCGATTTCAAAAAATGTCGGCGCGTGATCCCATGCCTCCACGAGCGCGCGGATCTCCGTCAGCCCGGTGGCGACTTCGTCCTCCCCGATCATTTCGCCATTGATCCGCATCCGCTCCCGAAACGTCACGAGATGCGGCGAGGTGAAAAGCCCCGTCTTCAGGCCGGCCGCGCGGCAGCAGGAGTCGAGCATCGCGCAGACCGAGCCTTTGCCATTAGTGCCGGCGACGTGGAGAAATTTCGGCGCTTCCGGCCCGGCGAGCCGGATGCCCAGTGCCTCGGCGAGACGCTGAATGTTTTGCAAACCGAGGTGGATGCCGTGGAGCTGCGTGGCGTAGAGCCACGCGACGGCTGCGTCGTAATTCACTTCGCCGGTGCGAGGTGGCCGAGCAGCTCGCTCAGCGTTTCGCGCATCTTTTTCCGATGCACGATCATGTCCAGCAGCCCGTGATCTTCGAGGAATTCGGCGGTCTGAAAATCGGGCGGCAGATCCTGGTGCGTCGTCTCCCGGATGACGCGCGGCCCGGCGAACCCGATCATCGCTTTCGGCTCCGCGATGATGATGTCGCCGATGGTGGCAAAGCTCGCGCTCACGCCGCCGGTCGTGGGGTGGGTGAGGACCGAG
>JAYWEB010000041.1:0-5911 GCA_043779575.1 Chthoniobacter sp.
CGCCGTTCCCATGCGCATCCTTTTCGTCGAAGACTCCGAAATCCTCCGCAACTCGGTGCGCCGGGCGCTCCGGCACGCCGGCTTCGTAGTGGACACGGCGGCGGACGGCGCGGAGGGCCTCGCCGCGGCGGAACTCCGCGACTACGACGCCCTGGTGCTCGACGTGATGCTCCCCAAGCTCGACGGCCTCGCGGTGCTCCAGCGGCTGCGCGCGGCGGGAAAAACCACGCACGTCCTCCTGCTCACCGCGCGCGATACCGTGGCCGACCGCGTGGAGGGTTTGCGGCTCGGGGCGGACGACTATCTGGTGAAGCCCTTCGCGCTCGCGGAACTGCTCGCCCGCGTGGCGGCGCTCTGCCGCCGCGCCTACGGAAAAAAGGCGGACACGCTGCGCCTCGGCCCGCTCGAACTCGATCTCGCCGCGCGCCGGGTGCGGCTCGACGGCGCCGACCTGGAGCTAACCGCGCGCGAGTGGCGCCTGCTCGAATACCTCGCCCGGCGCCGCGGCCAGGTGGTGCCCCGCACGGAAATCGAGGCGCACATTTACGACGAATTCGTGGAGCCCATGAGCAATGTCGTGGACAGCGCCATCTATGGGTTGCGGCGAAAAATCGGCGCGGCCTTCATCCAGACGCGCCGCGGACTCGGCTACGTCTTCCCGGCGGAATGAAATCGCTCCGCGCCCAGCTCACCATGCGCCTGCTCGTGGGCGGAACCGTGCTGCTCGGCGCGGCGGGCGCGGCCCTGCACTGGCAGATGCGCCACGCGCTGACGGCGGAATTCGACGCCGGGCTGCGGGCGGTCGCGCAATCCCTCGCCACCCTCACCGAGCAAAGCCAGGACAGGATCATTCTCGAATTCGCGGGAGAAAACATGCCGCAGTTCAAGCGCGCGCAGGACGCCGGCGTTTTCCTGCTGCGCTTTCCCGACGGACGCGCAATCGAGCGCTCGCCCTCCCTCGGCACGGCCCCGCTCCCGCTGCGCGCCGGCCCGCTGGCGGCCCCGCTTTTTTTCGACACCACGCTGCCCGATGGCCGCGCGCTCCGGTGCGCGGGCGTGCGTTTCACGGCCCGCGACGAAGAGGGCGAGGACGAGCATCCGGGCAGGCCAAACTCCGAGGTCGTGCTCGTGGTCGGAACGAGTCGCGATCCGCTCCGGCACACGCTCACCGCGCTCCGCAACAGCCTGCTCCTCGTCGGCGCGGGGTCGCTCGCCGTGCTCGCCGCGCTCGCGCATTGGGGCGTCCGCAGCGGCCTCGCCCCGCTCGCCCGCCTGAGCGAGGACGTCGCTTCCGTGGATGCCGCCTCGCTGGCCACGCGCTTCGGCGTCACGCCGCTGCCCGCCGAATTGCAGCCCATCGCCACGCGGCTGAATGAACTGCTGGCCCGGCTCGAATCCGCCTTTGCCCGCGAGCGCCGTTTCACCGCCACCGCGGCGCACGAACTCCGCACGCCGCTCGCCGAGCTGCGCGTGCTCGCCGAGGTGAATCTCTCCACTCCCGCCACCGCGCCCGAGCGTGCGGAGGCGTGGCGCGACGCCCTCGCCACCACGCTGCGCATGGAAACCCTCGCGCTCCGCCTCCTGGATCTCGCGCGCGCCGAGGATCCCGCGCGCATCATCCGCCAGGAACCCGTCGCGGTCGCCGCGGCTTTCGCCTCCGCGTGGGCGCCGTGGGCCGCGCGCGCCGCCGGGCGGGGGCTCACGCTCGCCGCCGCGCTGCCACCCGATCTCACCGTGGACACCGACCCCGCGCTCCTCGGCGTGATCCTCGGCAATCTCTGCGCCAACGCCGCCGAACACGCCACCGCCGGCACGCCGTTCCGCGTCACGGCCACCCGCGGGACGCGCGTGCTGACGCTGCATTTTCAGAACCGCGCGAGCGACCTTTCCGTGGCCGACATGCCGCATCTCTTCGAGCGCTTCTGGCGCAAAGACGCCGCGCGCACCGAGGCCCGCAACCACGGCCTGGGCCTCGCGCTCGCCGCGGAATTCGCCACCCTGCTGGGTGGCCAGCTCACGGCCCATCGCGCCGCTGGCGGCGATTTGGAATTCACGCTCCACCTCCGCGACCGCCCTGCGGGACTAGCCGCGCCGGACCCCGCCAGCCGCGAGCCGGCAGACGGCGCGCTGGCCAATTCCGCGGAGCCTGCGAGAACCATGCACTGACATGACTGCCGCCGCTGCACCGCCCGCTTTGGGCCAAAGACTCCTCCTCGCCGCCGCGTGCGCGCTCGCGGCGACCGGCTGCGTCCACTACTCCCCGCAGCCGCTCACGGTGGAGCAGGGCGCGGCGGATTTGCAGGGCCGCGCGCTCGGCGGCGGGACGTGGGATTGCGAACGGCTCTGCGCGGCGGCGCTGAAGATGCAGCCGGATATGGAAGTGGCGCGGGCCAAGCTCGCGACCGCGCAGGCGGCGGTCATCACGGCGGGCGCGCGGCCCAATCCGACGCTCGGCTTTTCCGCGACAAACATCTCGCGGCTGCTCGGCGGCGCGTCGCCGTGGACGAATGGCTTCACGCTCGATGTGCCGATCGAGACGGCGGGCAAACGCGGGCAGCGCATCGCGCAGGCGCTGGCGCTGCGCAACGCGGCGGCGCTGAATGTTTCCACCATCGAGGGCACCGTGGCCTCGCGGGTGCGCCGGAGCGTTTACGCACTCTATGCCGCGCAGCAGCGCGAGGAGCTGCTCGGCAAACAGCAGGCCGATCAGGAGGAGACGGTGAAGCTCTTCGACGCGCGCATTGCCGCAGGCGAAATCTCGCGCGTGGAGTCGTTGCAGGCGCGGTTGCAATTCAACCAAAGCCGGCTGCTGACGCGCGACGCGCAAAAGCAGCGCGCCGAGGCGCGGGCCACGCTCGCCGCCGCGCTCGGCGTGTCGGTGCATGCGCTGGACCAGGTGCGGCTTTCTTTCGCCGGGCTCGACACGCTGCCGCCGCCGCCGAGCGAGCGCACGCTCCGCCGGGCTGCGGTAATCGAACGCTCGGACGTGCTCGCCGTGCTCGCGGAATACGCCGCCGCGGACGCGGCGCTGCGGCTGGAAATCGCGAAGCAATGGCCCGACCTGCACCTCGGCCCCGGCTACGCCTACGACCAGGGGCAGAACAAATGGACCATCGGCTTCACCCTCGCGATCCCGCTGCTCGACCAGAACCGCGGCCCCATCGCCGAGGCGCTCGGGAAGCGGCGCGAGGCGGCGGCGGCTTTCAACGCGCAGCAGGCCAAGGCGCTCGGCGAACTCGAACTCGCGCTCGCGAGCTATCGCGGAGCTTTGACGAAACTCGACACCGCCAACCAGCTCCTCGCCTCGCAGGAGCGGCAGCAGCGCTCCGTGGACGCGCTTTTCAAGGCGGGCGAAAACGACCGGCTCACGCTCGTCAGCGCGCAGGTCGAACTGCAAGCCGCGCGCCTTTTGCGGCTCGACGCAGTCATCGGCGCGCAGCAGGCGCTCAGCGCGCTTGAGGATGCCGCGGGAGTCCGCTGCACCCTTCATTTTCACCAACCAACCAACACCAAAAACCAAGACCAATGAAACTCCCATCCATCGCCCTTCTCCTCACCGCCAGCCTGTTCCCGATTCTTCCGGCGCACGCCGACGACGCCGCCATCGCGGCCAAGCTCGCCAAGATTCCGCCCGCCGCCGCCGAGGCGCTGAAGAAGGCCGCGGGCACTGCAAAGATCGACAAGGTCAGCATCGAGAAGGATGGGAAAGTGACGATCTATGAAGTGGACCTCGTCGAGCCTGGACAGCCAAACCGCGAGGTTTCGGTGACCGCGGACGGCAAGATCAGCGCCGAGGAGGAAACCGTGCCGCTCGACAAAGTGCCGGACGCCGCGCGCAAGGCCATCGAAGCCGGTGCGAACGGCGCGAAAATCGAGCGCGTCAACCGGATCAAACGCGCGGGCGGCGCGCTGACCTACGAGGCGCTCTACGTGAACAAGGGCAAGAAAACCGAGGTCGAGTATCTCGAAGACGGCAAGGTCAAGCCGGAGGAAAAATAGTGGCGACTTTGAGCAGGAAACAATTGGCGTTGGAAGCGGGCGCGCGCACTTCGAGCGCGGGCTTTTGCCCAACCGCAGAGGCAGGGGAAAACAACGCGCGCATCGCTTCCGTCTCCCGTCAGGATTCTCCTCCGACCTCTGCGTCCTCTGCACCTCTGCGGTTCAACAGCCACCCCGCCGCATGAAAAAGCTCACCCACTTTCTCGTCACATCGGTCGTCGTCCTCGCGCTCGGCTGGACGCTGTGGATCGGGGTGCGGAAGCAAAAGGAAAAGCCGAAGACCGAGGAGGCTGCCGCCGACGGAGCGCCGAAGGAAGAGGAGGCGAAACCCGCTGACTATGTGGTGAAGCTCGAGAAGGAAAAATGGCAGGCGCTCGACATCGAGAAAGGCGAGCCGGAAAAGACCGAGCTGAAACCGCAGCGCATCGCTTTTGGCCGCGTGCTCGACCCCACGTCCATCGTCGCGCTCGACGGTGATCTTGCCGCCGCGGAGGCTGCGCTCGCGGCATCGCGCGCACAGTTTGAGCGCTCGCAGGAGCTTTTCAAAAACGGCGAGAACCTTGCGCGGAAAGCATTCGAGACTTCCGAGGCGCAGTTCCGCGCCGATCAGATCAAGGCCGACGGCCTGCGCCGCAGCGCGCAACTCGCGTGGGGTGCGGCGTTTTCCGCGCTGGAGGCAAAGGCGCGGCGCGAATTCGTCGAGCGGCTGGTGCGCGGCGACTCGGCGCTCATCCGCGTGGACATCCTGCCCGGCGACGCGCTCGCCGAGCAGCCGAAGAGCGCGCGCGTGCTCGTGCTCGGCCGCGAGGAGCAGCCCGTGGAGACGCAAAACATCACGCCCGCCGCCGACGTGGACGAGAAGACGCAGGCGCAAGGTTTCATCCTGCGCGTGGATGCGCCGGCGTTTCCGCTGCGGCCCGGCATGGCGCTGACCGCGTGGCTGGAGCTGCCGCAAAAACCGCGCGCCGGTTTCGCTGTCCCGCGCTCCGCCGTGCTGCGGCACGATGGGCGCGCGTGGGTTTATGTGCAGGAGGAGGAGGAGAAATTCGTCCGCAAACCCGTGACGCTCGACACGCCGCTCGATGGCGACAAGGGCTGGTTCGTCGCGGAGGGCGGCGGGATCAAGGCGGACGACTTGCTCGTGATTACCGGCGCGCAGTCGCTGCTGTCGGAGGAATTGAAAGCGCAGGGCGGCGGGGAGCCGGACTGACCTTTATGGGAAGCGTCGCAGGCGAAATCGTCATTCGTCATTCCTAAATGCTCCGCTTCATCATCCAGCTTTCGCTCCGCCATCGCGGCATCGTCATCGCGCTCGCGATGGGGCTGCTCGCGTGGGGCAGCTACATCGCGTCGCGGGCGTCGCTGGATGTCTTCCCGGAATTTGTCGCGCCGCAGGTCACGATCCAGGCAGAGGCACCGGGGCTTTCTGCGGAGCAGGTCGAGGTGCTCGTTACGCGGCCTGTCGAAAGCGCGGTGAACGGCGCGTCGGACCTCGCGAGCGTGCGGTCGGAGAGCATCCAGGGACTCAGCATCGTCACCGCGGTTTTCAAGGACACCGCGAACATCTACCTCGCGCGGCAGTCGCTCTCGGAAAAGCTCGGCACGCTTTCGCGCCAGCTCCCCGACGGTGTCCGCGCGCCCACGCTTTCGCCGCTCACGTCCTCGACGATGGACCTGCTCAAGATCGGCCTCGTCTCGAAAACCATGTCGGGCCGCGACCTCCGCACGTTCGTGGATTGGACGCTCAAGCCGCGCCTGCTCGCGGTGCCCGGCGTCGCGCACGCGAATGTTTTCGGCGGCGAAGTCGAGCAGCTCCAGGTGCAGGTGCTGCCGGAAAAACTCGCCGCTTTCGACCTCACGCTGACCGACATTTTGGAATCCGCCAAAGCCGCGACCGGCGTGCGCGGCGCGG
>JAYWEB010000042.1:0-5903 GCA_043779575.1 Chthoniobacter sp.
TCTACTTCCGCGTCACGACGGGCACCGATTTCGGGATCAAAGTCGTCGAGCCAGTCGCGGCGCCGCGTCTTCCCGACGCCGAGCCCTACATCGCCTACCGACTCTCCGCCTGGCTCGTGAAGGAGGAAACGAGCGTGCATCTCGATCGCGATCTGTTCAGCGACCAGGGCTTCGCCGCGTATCGCCCGAGCAAGACCGGAATTTTCAAGCCGCTCTTCTGGGCGCAGGACTGATGCTCGCCCTCGGCCATCTCAAACTCGGCGCGCTCGAACCGGCGGTCGGCGGACTCGATCCCGCCTTCGCCGCGCGCAACGAACTCCTGGAGGAAACGCGCAAGCGCCGCCCCATCATGCCGCTGCGTCCGGAGGCCGTGCCGAGCAGCGGCCACCGTTGGAAAGTCACCGTCGCCAAGACGAAGGAGACCGGCATCTGGCGCGTGAACGTCGGCAGCGGCAGCGTGAACAACGAGCCCGCGGCCATCACGTATCGCCGCGAGGACGATCCGCGCGGCTGGATCATGCCCGAAGACTACCCACCCTTCCGACCGCTCGCCCGCGTCTATGGCCCGGACTTTCCCTTCGTCGATCGCCCGCTCTTCGAGCGCACCGCTCCGCCTCACCTGCGCCTCACCGCGCCGGACGCCGGCGAGCAAGACCTCGGCGGCTTCGTCCGCGTCACCGATGGATTGCGCCCGCCGTATTTTCGCACCGCCCGGATGTGGGAGCGCAATCTTTACCGCGCGCACATCATCCTCAGCGGCACCCCATACAAAGCCGATCGGCAGGACGTGCTCATCGCGACGCGGGGCCCCACGTTGAAACGCTGGCGCGTCTTCGCCGGCATCGCGCCT
The DNA here is from genome assembly GCA_043779575.1 of Chthoniobacter sp. Classification (GTDB taxonomy): domain Bacteria; phylum Verrucomicrobiota; class Verrucomicrobiia; order Chthoniobacterales; family Chthoniobacteraceae; genus Chthoniobacter. Next base: position 851 of record JAYWEB010000042.1, read on the forward strand.
CCGCGCTCGATGAACATCGCCCTCGGCGCCGCGAAGGAACTCGCCCGCCTTTTCCTCGTGCGCCAACCCGGCCACCCGGAAGCCGACACAATCCACGTTCGCCAAAAAACCTGGTGGAGTCTGCAAACCAAACCCTCCATCGGCCGCACGCTGCCGCTCATCCCGCTCGACGACCACACCACTTTCGGCGGACTCGGCTTCGGCGTGCTCGATGAAATCGCCAACGCCTACGTCGATGTGAACATCCTGCTCGCCGATCTGATCGTGAACGGCTTCAACTCGATCGTCTTCGACGCCGCCACTCAGGAATTCTGGAGCGTCTAGCGCGGGCGCGGAGTGCCCTGCTTTTTCTGTCGCGCCGCCTCTTCCTTCGCCGTCTGCGCGCGCAAGGTGCCACACGAGCCATGCCTCGGATTCTTCGGCGAGCAATACACGCACTTGCTGCAATCCACGCAGGCCCGGCACGGATCATCCCCTTTGCAAACCGCCGCCTGCACCGCCGCGGCGGTGACGAGCAGGATCAAGAAAGCGCGCATCCCCCGATCCTACCCTCCCGCGATTGACAACGCCACGCGGAAGATGCCCGCGCCCTCGCCAGATGCCATCGTCGTGAAACCGCCGCCACTCAACCCGGAGGCCCGGCGGTTCCCGCATCGCATTGATGAGTTTCCCGCGCGGCAGCTCCTCATCCTCGGCGATCCGGGCCTGCCTCCCGTCGTCGAACCCGCCGCCGATCGCAACCCGAACCGCTGGGAACGCTGAGCATGTTCGAGATCGATCTCTACCGCGATCGTCAGCAGCGCGATTGGGTCACCGGACCCGCCAGCGCGCAGCCGGCCACGCTCCCCGCCGTCGCGCTCTACGACACGATGCGGATCGGCATTCATTCGCTGGAGCGCAATCCGAATACGCTGGCGGAAAATTACTTCCTCGAAGTGCCGTGGAGCTTCACCGAGATCCGCGCATCGCTCGGCCTCATCGACGCCGCGTGCGACTCCGGCACGTTCAAGCTGAAGGTCGGCAGCGAGACCACGGCCACGCTCACCTGGCCATCGTCGCTCGCGACCGCGGCGGAAATCAGTGCGTGGAAAACGACGGTCCTCAACGCTCTCAAAGCCCTGTCAGGCATTGGCGCCAACGGCGTGAGGCTGGAGGAGCCTGCGAATACTCCCGCGCATTTCCTCTACTTCACCTGGCTCGATGTGGCGAACTCCACGCCCATCGAAGTCGTCAGCGTCGCGCTCACGCCGCTCTGCCTGCCCGAAGTCCTGCCACTGCGCGACGCGCCCGCCTATCAGCAGCTCGTCAAGCTCACCCAGGCTCCGATCGCGCTGACGACCGCTTTCGCGTTTCCCAACGGCGCACCGCCCACCGTCGTTTCCGTCCGCACCGGCGGTGCAGGCACGAACGCGGTGCAGATGCTCACCGTCCCCGACACCGCCGATGGCGGACTCGAACTCCGCTGGTCCGGCGCACCGACCAAGCTGCTCACCACGCCCGGCCTGAGCGCCGCGAAGATTTCCGCCGCGCTGAATTCCATCGTCGCAGACGGCGCGACGAATCCCAGCTTTCGCGTCGATGCGCTGAAAACCGGAGGCCGCTACAACATCGAATTCATCGGACCGCTCGCCGCCGCGGCGCAGAGCCTCATCGAAGTCGAGATCCGCGGCGCCGCCGATCCGATCGTCGCCTACGGCCAGATCGCGCTCACGAACGCCCGCTTCGTCGAAGCCCTCAACGGCCGTTCCGACACGAAGGTAAAATTCGCGGTCACGATCACCGACGACGACGGCCCCGACACGATCATCCGCGAGCTGAAGCTTCTCGCGAACCCGACGAATCCCGGCACCGCGCAGTCGCTCGATGAAGCCTCCGCCATCATCACCCGCGAGACGATCGTGTACGTCGATAACTCGACCACGACGCCGATCGCCACCGTCGCCGCCGGCATCAGCTACATCCCGGCCGCCGCCGCCTCGGTCTTCTCGATCACGCACAATCTCGCCACGCGGCAGCCGAACATTCTGGTCTATTACAAGTCGTCGCTCTCGCCCGAGTACTGGATTCCGCTGGCGCTCAACTCCGTCTTCACGTGGACGGCGACGGACGCGAACCACGTCGATATTCGCTTCGCCTACGAGCTTTCAAGCGACACCGGATCGCCGCTCTACTTTGGAAGATACAAGCTCTTCATCGCGTCGCCGGACTCGACGGTGAAGCTCCTGGCACACCTGCACTCGTTCCTCGAAGTCACCGACGACGGCACCGGCGGCGGGCAGACGCTCGCCGCGAAACTTGCCGCGCTGGAAGCAGCCATCGGCATCGTCAGCGGCGCGATCTCCATCGCCGCCGGCAACATCACCGGCAAGCTCAAGGCGGACCAGATCGACCTCGATGCGCTCTCCGTCGCGCTCAAGACGACGGCGGCGTTTCTGGAGACGCTCCGCGCACTCGTCAGTGATTCGACCATCATCGACACGATCGCCGAGAAGCTTGCGGCCTCCGCGAAGTTCCTTGAAACGCTGATCGCCGTCGCGACCTCGGCGGACTTCCTCAAGGCATTCGTTCCCGCGCTGCTGGACGATCCGACCTTCGACACGGGTCTCCGCGAGAAAGTCCTCGATGCGCTCCAGGGCGGCGCGCAACTGCCACCGGGCACGATCCCATTTTTCTTCGACGCCTTCGCATTGCAGTTGCCGCCGGTTCACGAGCTGGTCACCGCGAGCCGCTTGGCCTCCGCCGCGGGGAGCACGACGAAAGCGGTGCAAGTCACGGATGGCGGCGTCATCACCACGACGACGAGCACCGGGCCGAGCACCATCCTCGCGAGCGACAACGAGCCCGCCTACGAGCTGCTCCCATGCGCGATCGTGAGTTACACGACGGGCGCGACCATCGCCGGATCGGCGAAGCTCTCCGACTGGTCGGATGGCCAGGTGCGGACGTGCAGCGCAGCGGTGCAACTGCGCACGATCGGTGCGCGTCGCGGTCGCACTTTCCCGACCGGCACGATCCTCGGACGAAAGAATGGCATCGTGTTTCCCGTCCGTCTCGCGAGCCCGATCGCCTGGCCGACTGAGATGGAGGCGACCTTCCTGCGCACGACGAAGATCACGTCCGATTTGCTCGCCGCGTCCTCGCGTTTCGCGATGGCGTTTCAGCTTCACGCGCAACTCGCCGGGCCTGCGAACGGCGCAATCCAGTGGATCATCGAGCGTGGCGTGCCGAGCGCGGCGGCGACCGATGATCTCTACCAGTTCGCGTGGACCTCGATCGCGCTGGTCGAGATTCCGCTCGATGACGCGCTCGGCGTTCACAGCTTCGAGGTTTCCGTCACACGCGCGAGCGGCGGCGGACTGACGGGCGAAGTGAAGAAGTGGGGCCGCGCCTCCGCGTGGACGCCGCCCTCGCTCCCGTTCGCCCTGCGCGCACGCAGCTTCAATTTTGACATCGAGGACATCGCGAGTGCGAAAGGCTCGCTGCTTCTGCGACGGCCCGCCTTCACCGCCTCCATCGCCAACACGTAGCCATATGCCCGCGCCCTCCGCTCCCACTTCCTTTGCAGTCGCCAGCCGCGCCAATCCCGGCCTTGCCACCGGCCCGGCTTACCCCGCGCTCAAACTCGGCTGGACTTGGAATGGCGGCGACGCTCCCCAGCTCGAAATGCGCCGCGCGGGCGTCGGGGATTTCGTGCCGTTCGCCGACGCGCCAGCCGCCGGACTGCTGAATACCGGGCGAATCGACGGCACCGTCGCGGCATACGTCTATGGGCTGCCGTGGGCGACTTCCTTCGACTTTCGCGTGCGCGCCGTGAACAGCAGCGGAGTCAGCGCGTGGGCGACGCTGAGCACCGTGGCCACGGGCTCCGCCGCCGTCCTCGCCAACCTCGTTGCGCCGACCACGTTCGCCGTCGCGAGCAACACGAGTCGCGGTGTCGTCTTCACGTGGGACGACAACCAGGACAAGGAAAGCGGCTACCTCATCGAGATTCTGGACACCGCGGCCCGCCGTCGTTTCGCGTTTGCCACCGCCTTCGTTTTCACGGCCACCGTCGTGCCCGACCGCACCGCGCTCCCGACCTTCTCGGCGAGTTACACGGCAAAGGTGCGCGCCGTGTTGCACACGACCTCCGGTGAAGTTTACGGCCCGTGGTCGAACGAGGTTTTTTTCGCCACCGCGGCGGAGGCGCTCGCCATCACCAACCTGCCGTCCACCGTCCAGGCCTGGCGCGGCGTCGCTTTCGGCCTGACCATTTTTACGAACATCCCCGCGTCCTCCTGGGCCGCGGTCACCGGCCTGCCGACTGGCCTCACCGCGGCCACGGGTGTCATCAGCGGCACGCCGACCGATGCGGTCGGCACTTACACGCCGAGCATCGCCGCGACCAATGGCAACACGGACACGCAGACGCTCACGATCCTGTTGCGCGAACCCTCGCTATCGCTGCTCTTCGCCGCCGATGGCAGCAACCAGTATTTCCCCGCCGATGATGCGCTGGCACGCGGCGTTACCACGGGAGCCATCCTCTCGGCGCTGACCATTCGCGTCGGCGCTTCCGCCATCGGCCCGATCCCGACCGTCCTCACCGTGACGCTGACCGGCGCTCCGGCCTGGCTCTCCGTCAGTGGCCAGAATCTCACCGGCACGCCGCCCGGCGCGGGCACGTGGGATTTCACGGTGACAGGCACGAACTCCACGTCCCACGCCGCCAGCGCCGTGCTGCGGATCGTTGTGCCGGGCGTCACGATTTCGAGCGCGGCCACCGCCAACGTCTTCGCCGGCCAGCCGTTCGAGTTCACGCTCGCCGCGCTGCCGGCCATCGCCGTCTTTACGGGCGATCTGCCCGCCTGGGCGAGCCTCACCGATCCGGCGCTCGGCGTGCAAAAGCTCAGGGGCACCGCGCCTGCGGTCGCCGATACGAGCTTCAATCTTTACGCCACCCTCGCGGGCGAGACGGCCACGCAGCTTTTCACCGTCCATGCCGTCACGCTGTTCGCGTCCGAGACGAGCTGGGATTTGTTTTTGAATCAGCCCGTTTCCCGCACCGCCCGCT
>JAYWEB010000043.1:0-14975 GCA_043779575.1 Chthoniobacter sp.
CACCATCCCCGCCGAGCAGGCGCTGAAGTTTTTCCGCGAAGGCAAGACCGACCTGCTCCCGCGCTTCATCAGCAAAAAAGGCCGTCCCTTTGCCGCCTATCTCAAGATCGAGGAAGGCAAAGCCATCTTCGAATTTGCCCCCCGCGAGAAGAAGCCGCCGGCGAAGAAGAAGACCGCCGCAGCTGGCCCGGAGTAACGCAGCCGTAGCGCAAGCCTCCGGCTTACCGTATCGCAGGCATCCTGCCTGCCTCAGCGGTCGCTGCGGAGACGGCTGCGCTCCGCCCGGTGGGCGCAAAAAAAGTAGCTTGGGCTTCCAGCCCAAAGTGGCGGGGACTTTGGGCTGGAAGCCCAAGCTGCTTTACCCGCGCGCGCCCAGCCATCGCGAGGGTTTCCAGGAGTCCCGCTGGAAAGGGGCGTACTACCCTACGGCTCTGAGGCGCAGATCGCGGAGGGCACAGAGGCCGTTGGCTTCCACGCCACGGAGGGAGCGCGCTCCGGTGGTGCGCTTCGGGCCGAAATGTTCGCGCCGCGCGGTGAAGACTTCGTTCACAAAAGTCTTCGTTCCGCAATATGATAATTGACCTGTCCCTTTCTCTCCCCTTCAGCAGAGTATTGCGGTGCAATCCTGAAACAAAGATGGTCACCGATATGAATGTCATCCATACCCTATCCCGTATGTTTAAAAAATCGTCCTTTGTAACCACCGCTGTGGGAATCTTCGCAGCCATGCTTTCCTCCGCAGCTTTTGCCGAAGACGCAGGCGCTGCCAAGCCAGCACCTGCGGCGGTGCTGCCGGGGACGACGGCCGATCCGCACATCGCGGTGTTTGGCACTACGTTTTGTCTTTATCCGACGACCGATATGGTTGGCTGGAATCCCCCGGCTTTCCATGGCTGGACGTCCAAAGATTTGAAGCACTGGAAGGACGAAGGAGTCATCCTCGATCTCCCGCGCGATACCACGTGGGCCACTGGCCAAGCGTGGGCTCCTGCCATCGCTACCAAAAACGGCAAATACTACTTTTACTATTCGGCGAATCAGAACATTGGCGTTGCGGTGTCGGATCGTCCGATGGGGCCTTTCAAAGATCCTCTGGGCAAACCGCTCGTCGCAAAGAACGAGTATCACTGCCAGTCCATTGATCCGATGGTCTTCGTGGATGACGACGGTTCGGCATATCTGTTTTTCGGCCAGGGCAAGTGCATGGCGGTGAAATTAAACGCCGACATGATTTCCTTCGACCATCAGGCGGTGAAAGAGATCGAGCTGGAGGGCTACAACGAAGGGCCGTTCGTTCATAAACGCAAAGGCATCTACTACCTCAGTTGGTCTCGGTTCGATACGCGTGATCCACGCTATTCCGTCGCCTACGCGATCTCGAAATCGCCACTGGGCCCCTATCAAAAGGCGGCGGAAGAACCCATCCTCCAACAAAAAGGCGAGATCAAAGCCGCCGGTCATCACTCGATTGTCCAAGTCCCCGGACGCGACGAATGGGTCATTGCCTATCACCGTTTCCACGTCCCTGGCGGCGACGGCTACCATCGTGAAACCTGCATTTCCCCGCTGCGTTATGATACCAAGGGCGCCATCATCCCGGTCAATATTTTCGAGCCCGTTCCTGACGACTTTATTTTAAAAACAAGACCATGAGACTCCATCTATTATTCGCCGCCTCGCTCTTGCTGATCACGCCTGCGCTCAACGCACAGGTGAAACCGCTGCCGTTGAAAATTTTCATCCTCGCCGGCCAGTCGAATATGGAAGGACAGGCCGTGGTGGACCTCGCGGGCAAGGATTACAACGATGGCAAAGGCACGCTCGCCACGCTGATGAGCGATCCCGTCAAGGGGCCGATGTTCAAACATCTCAAGACCGCCGATGGCAAGTGGACTGTGCGCGACGACGTGTGCGCTATCAGCGCGAGGGTGCGCCGCTGCTCGCCGGGCCACTTGGGATTGGCTATTCGGTCTATGGAGATACCCAGCATTTCGGGGTGGAACTCCAGTTCGGTCATGTAGTGGGCGATGGGCTGAAGAACCATGATAAATGCCCTGTCCCTTTCTCTTTCTCCTTTCGGCGCGGCGATGCGCTTCATCACATCCGCGCCGGCCTGCGTCATCGGTGAGCACCAGATCGGCAGTAGGCCGAAAAGGATGGCGCACACCGTCAGCCCCCTCGCTCCCCGACACCGATCCCCGCTCTGCCCGTCCTCGGTGCGGCGGGCGCGAAAACTATTTCCTATCAGGCAGAAAAAAGATATTGCATATTTTTTTTAAACGGTATTCCTTCTACCGATGAATCCCAACGCTCCAAATAAAATGAACCTCAATCCCACGAACAAAATGAAACTCCATGCACTAAACCTTTTCTTTGCAACGATGGCAGGCCTCACGGTCTCGTCCAACGCAGCGGTGTTTTTCACCGAGGATTTCTCGGACAACTCCGCCAGTCCCAACATGGCGCTGGGCACCGGCCATGGCTCCCCGACCACGAACTTCACCGGCGCTTTCACCATCACCTCCGGCGATGGTAACCGCATCTACCTAGGGACCAACGACACGGATTACAGCACCGCTGATTTTGTGTTCGAGGCCGACGTGACGATTCCCAATCTCGGCAGCCCATGGTCAATCGCCTTCCTCGGGATGGGCAGCCCTAACGCCAATGGCGCATCTTACGGTGAGCCGACGACGAACCAGAACGTCATATCGGCTCTTCGGCCCGACGAAGGCGATGGTGGTAATCTCTCATCGCGCGATAATGGTGCGTTTGCTGGTCCGCATTTCAGTGGCATCGGCTTGACCATCGCCACCCAAGGCATGCGGATGGAATGGAATGCCACTACGATGCAGGCAACATTCCTTTTTGATGTGGGCAACGACGGAACCTACGACCCCGCATTGACCTTCGTCGTGGACGGATCTGACAATGGCTTTGATGGAACCAATTCACAACTCTTCGTGGGTGGCGGTAATGGGACGACCTTCGATAACATCAGCGTCACCGCCGCAGTGCCCGAGCCCTCCACAGCACTGCTTGCAGGTTTCGGACTACTCGGCCTCGTGCGCCGTCGCCGCGCCTAATGTTTCTGAATCAAAACTGATTCCCAATTACGGGGCCGCTGGTGAAAACCAGCGGCTCCTTTTTTGTGTCGCGCCGGAAAAGGCCATTTCCTCCCGGCGCGAAATGCGTGGTGCCGTCATCAAGGAGCGGCACGAGAATCATCACCCGGAATTAAACTCTTCCTTGCGTTCCTTTGCGGCCATCTTGGCTCATTCGGAGGGAGAAGGGGGCGCGCAGGAGGTATTCGGCGAGGCGCTGGCGGCCTTTGGTGTCGCCGGAGGCGACGGGTTTTTCGCCGCCGTCGATGTGGAAGCCGCTGTGTTTTCAGGAGAGGAGTTCGGTGACTTTGTGGGCGCTGAGGTGTTTTCTACTCGCGCAAAGACGCCCTCCTCGCGCTCCACCCCGCCCTCGACGGGCATTACCAAGCCATCGTGACGACGGCGGACGCCAAACCTTTGCCCTTGCGGGCCAAGACCCGAGGCGCTAACACTGATATTACTCCAGCAACTGAATTGGTGGCAGTTCTCCTCTTAATTTTACTCATAATCTTACTCATAATCCCTGCGCAGGTTGGGATTAAGATTACGAGTAAGATTAAGATTAAGACGGGAGTGCCACCTGCTTAATCGCCAGATTAATAACTACTTCACCCATGAAACACATCCCGCAAAATCGTCATCAAACTGTGGCTGGCTGGACGACCGTGCTGGCCGTCTGGCTGGCCGGACTCGTTAGCGCGCTGGCGGAAGTGCCGCGCCCGGAGCATCCGCGGCCGGACCTTTACCGGGCAAACTGGATGACCCTCAATGGCGAGTGGCAGTTTGAGCATGACAAGGCGGCGGACGGGGAGCAGCGGGGGCTGAACTATGGGACGGACCTCAATAGCAAGATCACCGTGCCCTTTTGCCCGGAGAGCAAACTCTCGGGCCTCGGACTGCCCACCTCCCTGCACCTGAAAAATGTCTGGTATCGCCGCGCCTTCACGCTGCCGGCCGCCATGCAGGGCCAGCGGGTGCGCCTGCATTTCGGCGGGGTGGATTACCGGTCGTGGGTCTATATCAATGGGCAGCTCGCGGGCAGCCACGTCGGGGAGCATGTGGCTTTCAACTGCGAGATCACCAAGTTTCTCAAGGCCGGCCCGAACGAGGTGGTGGTCAAAGTGCTGGACGATTTATCGAGCGGCCTCCAGCCGAGCGGCAAGCAGTCGGAAGGTGACAAAAGCGCGGGTTGTTTCTACACGCGCACCACGGGCATCTGGCAGTCGGTGTGGCTGGAGGCGGTGGGTTCGTCGTTTGTGGAAAGGATCGCGGTGGTCCCCGATCCCGATAACTCGCGCGTGCTGATCGAGGCGACGATCAATGGCCTGGACAGCGGCCTGACCCTCAGGGCGGAGGCCTTTGCCGATGGCAAGCTCGCGGGAACCGAAACCACCAGCGGGCCGGGGCTGATGAGGCTGGTGCTGAATCTCAAGGAGAAGAAGCTCTGGGAGCCGGGCTCGCCTTTCCTCTACGGCCTGAAGTTCACACTCTTTAGCGGCAAGGAGAAGGTCGATGAGCTGCAGAGTTACTTTGGCCTGCGGAAAATCGCCATCGACGGGCGCAAGATACTGATCAATGGCAAGCCGGTGTTTCAGCGGTTGATCCTCGATCAGGGATTCTATCCCGAGGGGCTCTGGACGGCACCCACGGATGAGGCGCTGAAGCGGGACATCGAGCTGAGCATGGCCTGTGGCTACAATGGCGCGCGGCTGCATCAGAAGGTCTTCGAGCCGAGGTTTCTCTACTGGGCCGACAAACTCGGGTATCTGGTCTGGGGCGAGTATCCCAATGCCGGCTATAACAACCAGAAGGAGGGTTTCTCCGCCGTGGTGAACGAATGGACGGAGATCCTGCTGCGCGACCGGAACCATCCCTCCATCGTGGGTTGGTGCGCCTTCAATGAGAACTTCGAGACTTCCGGCGAACTCCAGCAGATGATCTGGCATGTGACCAAGGCCGTGGACCCCACCCGACCCGCGCTGGAAGCCAGCGGCTGGAACCATACCCTCCCGCACCCGGAAGTCCGCGACGCGCACGATTACACCGGCGACCCCGCGCACCTGCGCAAGAAGTGGATGGATTACTTTACCGCCCCGCCGGAAGGCCCGCGCCCGCCCGCGCGCTATCTCAGCCAGGTCGTGTCGCAGGCGGACTGCGGCGTGCCGTTTATGATTAGCGAGGTCGGCGGCATCGGCTGGGCGACCGAGGGTGGCTGGAGTTACGGCGCGGGACCAAAGACGATCGACGAGTTCTATGTCCGCTATCAGGGCACCATCGATGCCATGCTCGATAACCCGAACCTGTTCGGCTTCTGTTACACGCAGTTGACCGACATTGAGCAGGAAAGGAACGGCCTCTTTTTCTACGACCGCAAGCCGAAGTTCGACGTGAAGAAGCTGCACGAAATCACGGCGCGTCAGGCTGCCTACGAACGCAATGAACCAGTGGCTCCCCAGCCGACCGTAAAGACCTTCGACGCCAAATGGAAAGTGCTGGTCGGCGCACAGCAGGACGGGAAACTGAGCACGCCCTACAAGTATGTCACCGAAAAGCCCGCCGACGACTGGCTGAAGGAAAGATTCGCCGACGATGCGTGGAAGACCGGCCTGGCTCCGTTTGGCAATGGCAATGGCACCAAGACCGAATGGAAGACCGCGGAAATCTATTTCAGAAAGACCTTTGACTACGACGGCCACGATTTGAAAAATGGCGCGGTGGTGATTCGCCACAACGACAGCACGGAGATCTACCTCAACGGCGAGAAGATCGTCGGCGTGCGGGGATCGAAGGGTTATTACCTGATCCTCCTCACGGACGAGATGAAGAAGGCGCTGAAGAAAGGCACCAACACCATCGCCGTCCATTCTCACGAGGGAGGCAAGGGCCAGTGGATCGACCTAGCGTTGCTCGCGGACTAAGAGGGCGTCTAAATAACTCCGTCCCGAGGATTAAGAGACAGGTCAATTATTGACCGAATTTGCCCCTCGTGACCAAGCTCCAGCTTGGTCATGCGCTTGTCTTGGAAGCTTCGCTTCCCCCGCGCCTAAATCGGATGGGCGCACCCGTGGTCGCTCCACGCTGGCGAAGCAGAGCTTCGGGGACAAGGGCATTCCCAAGCTGGAGCTTGGGAACGAGAGGGCTAACTTTGGGAACGACAGGGCGAAAAATGCGCTGCGCCGCGCGGGCTTCTGCTGTCGAATTCCTGCGCGCCACGGTATGGGTGCGGGCGCACTCCATGATTCCCTCATCCATCGCTCCGCGCTCCCTGCCCGACCTCTCGACGGAGGAACTGGCGGCGTGGCTGGAGGAGCAAGGCTGCAAGGCCGGCCATGCGCGGCGGGTGCTGCGGCAGTTGTATGCGGCGGGTGCTGAAGTGGAGCGCGCGCATGTGCGGATGCCGGCGGGCCTGGCGGAGCGCTTGCAGGCTGCGTTTCCGGCGGAAACGGCCACGCTGGCGCTGCGGCAGGTGGCGGCGGATGGGACGTGCAAGCTGCTGCTGCGGCTGGCCGACGGACGCACGGTGGAGTCGGTAATGATGCCCGATTTTCACCCGACACGGGCGGCGGGCTGCATCTCCAGTCAGGTCGGCTGCGCGATGGGCTGCGACTTCTGCGCGACGACGCAGACGGGCTTTGAGCGGAATCTCACGGCGGGCGAAATCGTGGAGCAGTTCATCCATTTGCGGCGCGCGGCGCGGACGGCGGGGCGCACGCTGCGCACGGTGGTCTTCATGGGAATGGGCGAGCCGATGCTGAATCTGCGGAACGTGCTGGCGGCGGTGCGGCGCATGGCCGATCCCGCGCTGGGGGCGCTGGGCTGGCGGCAGATCACCATCTCCACGGTGGGCATCGTGCCGGGCATCGAGGCACTCCGGGAGGCGGCGCTCGGCGTGCAGCTCGCCCTTTCGCTGCACGCACCGGATGACGCGACGCGGGCCGAGCTGCTGCCGATGGGCCGGCGCTTCGCCGTGCGGGAGGTGCTCGCGGCGGCCGATCACCATCAGGCGAGCAGCGGGCGCATCACGACGATCCAGTATTGCCTGCTCGCGGGGGTGAACGACTCGCTGGCGCAAGCGCGCGACCTGGCCCGGCTGCTCCGGGGCCGGGGCATGCACGTGAACCTGCTGCGCTACAATCCCACGGGCCTGAGCCTGCGCGGTCGCGCCTATGCGCCGAGCAGCGTCGCGCACACGGAGGCTTTTCTCGCGGAGCTGCGAGCCCACGGCAGCGTGGCCCATCTGCGCCGCGCGCGCGGGCCGGACATCGACGCGGCTTGCGGGCAGTTGCGAAAGCGGGCGCTGGAGCCGGGGGCGATGCCCGCGCACTGAACCCGCGCGTCGAAGAACTCCGCGAGGCCGCGCGCTTTACGCGGCCCGGGCCTTTTCCGCCCGGAGCTGGCCGCAGCCGGCCGCCACGTCGATCCCGCGCCGCTGCCGCACCGTGCTCGGCAGGCCGCGCGCGCGGAGCACGCGCTGAAATTCCCGCGCCGCCGCGCCTGCGCTGGCCGTGCCGGTGAAACCGTCCGTCGGGTTGAGCGGGATGAGATTCACGTGCGCGCAGATCCCGGCGAGCAAGGCGGCGACTTGCTCCGCGTGCGCCGGCGAGTCGTTGGTGCCGGCGATCAGCGTCCACTCGAAAAAGATGCGGCGCCCGGTTTTCGCGCCGTACTCGCGGCAGGCGGCGATGAGTTCGGCCAGCGGCCAGCGGCGGCTCGCCGGCACCAGCGCCGCGCGTTCCGCCGCGTCCGCGGAGTGCAGACTCACCGCGAGATTGAACGCCCGCTTTTCCTCCGCCAGCCGCAGAATCCCCGGCACCACGCCGACCGTGCTGATCGTCACGCGCGAGGGCGCGAGCGCCACGCCGCGGTCGTCGGTCAGGATTTCCAGCGCGGTCAGCACCGCGTCGTAATTGTGCAGCGGCTCGCCCATGCCCATCAGCACAAGGTTCCGCAGCCCCGCCGCGCCCCGCGCCCGCAGCGCGCGCTGCACATGCAGCACCTGCGCCACGATCTCGCCCGCGCGCAGATGCCGCGCGAAGCCCATCTGCCCCGTGGCGCAAAAAACGCAGCCCATCGCGCACCCGGCCTGCGTGCTCACGCAGGCGGTCGAGCGCCCGGTGTAGCCCATCAGCACGGTCTCGATCGTCTGCCCGTCCGCGAGGCGGAGGAGAAACTTTCGCGTCAGTCCATCGCTGCTCGCCGTGTCCGCCGCGACCGCCGGCTGATCGAGGAAAAAGCGCCCGCTTTCGCCCGCGTGCTCCGCCGCCCAGCGCGCCAGTGGCGGGAGAAAATCCGGGCGTCCCGTGAGCTGGGTCGCGCCCTCGCGATGCACCGCCTGCCAAAGCGCGCGCGCGTGCGCCGGGCGGAGTCCGTCCGCGACCAGCGCGCGCTCCAGCGCGGGGAAGGGGAGATCGTGGAGCGAGGTCATGCGGGCGCGAAAAGAACGCGAGACATGTGGCTTGCGCAACCGCCTTTCCCGCGCTCCGCAAAACCCTTGAGCCCGCGCGGCGCGACCCGCAGTGTCGGTGGATGTCGCCGACCTCGCAGGGTTCCTTTCGTCTTTTCCGCTTCGCCCAGATCACGGTGTTTCTGCACTGGTCGTGGTTTGTGGTGGCGTGGCTGGAGATTGACCGCCGCTCGGGAAGTTATTCGTCGATGCTGTGGAATGGCATCGAGTATCTGAGCCTGTTTTTGATCGTGCTCCTTCACGAGTTCGGACACTCGCTGGCCTGCCGGCAGGTCGGCGGGCGGGCGGATCAAATCGTCCTCTGGCCGCTCGGCGGCGTTGCCTATGTGGCGCCGCCTCCGCGTCCGGGCGCGACGCTCTGGAGCATCGCCGCGGGCCCGCTCGTCAATGTCCTGCTCGTCCCGGTGATCCATCTATTGATCCTGGTAATCGTGGCTGCCGGCTGGACGGAAACGCTGCCGGATCTCGCGGCTTTCCTGTGGATGGTTTGGCGGATCAATTTGAGTCTGCTCATTTTCAATATCCTCCCGATTTATCCGCTCGATGGCGGGCAGATTCTCCGCGCGCTGCTTTGGTACGTCCTTGGCCGGGCGCGCAGCCTCCAAGTGGCCGTGATCATCGGCTTTCTTGGCTGTGCCGCTGCGGGCTTCGTGGCCTACCGCATAGGGTCGGTCTGGATCGGCGTCCTCGGCGTGTTCATGCTCTCGAATTGCGTGAACGGCTGGAAACATGCGCAGGCGCTGCGGCAGTTGGATGCCGCCCCGCGCCACCGCGGCTACGCATGCCCGTCCTGCGGGCAGCCTCCGATCGCCGGCCCGATGTGGCGTTGCGACCAGTGCGGCGCGGGCTTCGACACGTTTGATTCGGGCGCGGTCTGTCCGCAATGCGCGAAGTCTTTCGCGAGCACCTTGTGCCCGGAATGTGGCGCGCTGCATCCGCTCGCGGAGTGGGCCGCGCCGGCATCGCGCGACTTGTGAAAATCGCCGTCATCGGCGGCGGCCCGGCGGGTTTGCGCGCGGCGGAAGTCGCCGCGGCGGGTGGCGCGCGCGTCACGCTCTATGACGCGAAGCCGTCGGTCGGGCGCAAGTTTCTCGTCGCCGGCCGCGGCGGGCTGAACCTCACGAAAGACGAGCCGCGCGACGTTTTCGCCACCCGCTACTCCGACCCCGCGCGCTGGCCCGCGCTGCTCGCCGACTGCGATGCCGCCGCCCTCCGCGCGTGGGCCGCCGGGCTCGGCGTGGAAACGTTCGTGGCCTCCACCGGCCGCGTCTATCCGCGCGAGTTGAAAGCCGCGCCGCTGCTCCGGCGCTGGGTGCAGCGGCTGCGCGCGAGCGGCGTCCATTTCGCCATGCGCCACCGCTGGACGGGCCTCCGCGCGGGTGCGTGCTGGCAGCTCGCTTTCGCCGGACCGGACGATGCGCCGGTCGCCGCCGAGGCCGACGCCGTGATCCTCGCGCTCGGCGGCGGCTCGTGGCCCGAGACCGGTTCCGATGGCGCGTGGACGGCCATTTTGGAAAGGCTCGGCGTCGCCGTCGCGCCGCTCCAGCCGGCGAACTGCGGCTGGGAATGTGCGTGGCCGGAGACGGTTCGGGCGTGTGCCGGGCAGCCGTTGAAAAACATCGTCGTCCGCGCGGGGGGGAGCGTCGTCGCGGGGGAGTTGCTCATCACCGAATACGGGCTCGAAGGCGGCGCGCTCTACCCACTCGCGCCGGCTCTCCGCGCGATGCCCGAGCCGCAGCTCGTCATCGACCTCAAGCCCTCGCAAAGCGCCGGGCAGCTCGTGAACAAAATGAGTGGCGTCACCCGCGAGATTCTCGCGGCCGCCCGGCAGCGCTGGCGCTTGAGCGACGCCGCGCACGCCGTCCTCGCGGAGCACGCGGCGGAAGTTTCCGGCATCGGCGCGCTGGCCGCTCTGGCGAAAGCGTGCCCACTTTCACTCACGCGCCCGCGCCCCATCGGGGAGGCCATCTCGTCCGCAGGCGGCGTGCGCTGGGCCGCGCTCGATGAGCATCTCATGCTGCGCCAACTCCCCGGCGTCTTCGTCGCCGGCGAAATGATCGACTGGGAAGCGCCGACCGGCGGCTACCTGATCACCGGCTGCCTCGCCACCGGCACGCGGGCGGGGCGGGGGGCTTTGGGAAAGGCGAAAGGCGAAAGGCGAAAGGCGAATGACGGAGGCGCTGCGCTCGTCATTCGTCATTCCACATTCGTCATTTCTCCTCCCGCCCGCCGGGAACTCGGCTCAGGATGACGGATGGAGGGAGGCGAGCACTGCGTCCGCGGCCACCAGCGTCTCCTCGCGGGTTGCGAGCACTTTCATTTTCACCTGCGGCCATTCGTCGCCGACGAGCACGGCGATCCGCGCGCCGAGCTGCTCGGCGGTTTGAAACTGTTTGCCGATCTTCGCCGCGGTGAGCGGGAAATCCGTGCGCTGCCCCGCCTCGCGCAGGCGCTGCACCAGCCCGAGCGCTTCGGGCCGGCGCTCCTCTTTCGCGATGACCACATAGACATCCGCCGCCCGCTCGCGCGCCAGCCACGCTTCGAGCTGCGCCTTGGCGGCGGGCGTGTCGTTGATGAGGTTCGCCAGCACCACGTCGCCCATGCCGAAACCGAGCGCGGGCAGGTCCGTCTTCCCGTCGCTCATCAGGCTGAGCAGCTTGTCGTAGCGCCCGCCGCCGGCCAGGGCGCGTTCGTTTTTGCTGCGGTCGAAAACCTCGAAGACCACGCCCGTGTAGTAGGCCAGCCCGCGCACGATGGCGTAGTCGATTTCCACAAAGGCGCCGAGCCCGCGCGCGGTGAGGTCGGCGAGGATCGGCGCGAGTTCCGCCGTGGCGGTCTTGCTGCGCATGAAGTCGAGCACCTGCTGCGCGGTCAGCCCGAACTTCGCCAGCGCGGCGTCGGTTTTCTCGGGCGGGTGGCGCTCGGCCTTGTCCACGATTTGGAAAAATTCGTATTCGTCCTCCGGCTGGCCGCCCGCCCGCGCGAAAAACTCCTGCCACGCCGTCCGGCTGCTCAGCCGCACAACGAAATCCTTCTCCCCCAACCCGAACCCGCGCAGGGTGTCGATCATCACCGCGAGCAACTCCGCATCCGCCGCCGGCGAGGCTTCACCGATGATGTCGCAGTTGAGCTGGTAAAACTCGCGCAGCCGCCCGCGCTGCTGTTTCTCGTAGCGGAAAAACTGCGGGACGCAGAACCACTTCAGAGGCTTTTTGAAATTGCGCTCCCGCGCCGCGACCATGCGGGCGAGCGTGGGCGTCATCTCCGGGCGCATGGCGACGTGGCGCACGCCTTTGTCGGTGAAATCGAAAAGCTGGCCGAGGAGTTCGCCGCCGCTCTTCTTTTTGTAGAGATCGATCGGCTCCAGCACCGGCCCGTCGTATTCCACAAAGCCGGAGCGCCGCGCGACGGTGCGCCACGTTTCGAGGATGTAATTCCGGCGGGCGCAGTCGTCGGGAAAAAAATCGCGGAAGCCAGGAAGCAATTGCATCGCGGGAGAAAAGCGGAAGCGCGGCGCGTTGGCAAAGCCGCTTCTCGCCGCTGCCGCGCCTCTTTCAAAATCCCCCGAGTGCCCGCAGACGCTGGGCGGACGCGGGCTGGGCGGTGCCGAGTTCCTGGGCGAAGAGCGAGACGCGGAACTCCTCCAGCATCCAGCGAAATGCCTCGCGCTGCACGGCGGGCACGCGGGTTTCCCCTTGGGCGAACGGGGCGAGCTGCCGGGCTTTCTCGGCGTCCTTCGCGGGGCTCACGGCGGCGCGCTCGGCGCGGATCTGGATGGCGCGGAGGTAGCGGTGAAGATGGGGCAGTTGCGCGTGCGGGGTGCGGGCGAGGAAGTCGGCGGGGATGAGCCGCTGGAGATCGTGATCGAGACCGGCGTAGCGTTGCGGCAGCGCGAGGATTTTCTGCCGGAGATCGAGCAACTGCTTGGTGGTTTCGCCGAGCTGGTGGGCGAGCGCGGGGAGGTCGCGCCGCGCGGCGTCGAGCATCGCCACGAAGCGCGCCTCGGTGAGCGGGATGGCCGGGCGGAGCTGGAGGACGTGAGCGAGCAGATGCTGATAGGCCGACTGCTGGAGCACCTCGGGCGTGGCGTGCGCGGTGGCGGGAGCCTGGAGTTTGGCGCTCATCTGCTGGAGCGCGGAGTGAAAGCTGGCGGCCTGTCTCGGAGCGCCGGGAAGGTGCCGCGCGAGGCCGGCGAGTTCTTTCCACAGCCGCGCGAGATCGCGGGCGAGGACGAGTTCGCCCAGCCGTCGGACCGCGGGTGGCGCGGCGGTTTCGGCGGCCTCGCGTTTGCGGAAAAGCTGCACGTCCACTTCGGCCTCGCGCAGCACCAGGCCGGGATACGCGAGCAGCGGTGCGCCGCCGACTTCCTCCACGATCACCGACTCCGGCAGATCGCCAAACGACCACACGCAGACCGCGCGCCGCTCCCAGTGCCGCGCCGCTTTTTCCCACCCGTCTGAGCGCACATCGCAGCTCTCCACCTGCGCGTGGAGCGCCGCGAGATCGCGACCCGCCGCCACGGT
This sequence comes from Chthoniobacter sp., assembly GCA_043779575.1. Taxonomy (GTDB): domain Bacteria; phylum Verrucomicrobiota; class Verrucomicrobiia; order Chthoniobacterales; family Chthoniobacteraceae; genus Chthoniobacter. The sequence goes on from JAYWEB010000043.1 coordinate 13,092, forward strand.
TTTATTGCCGCGATCGACGACCTCCACGCGCGGCTGCAAGTGCGCGGGCAGACTTTGCGCCGGCCAATCCGCGGCGCGCACGGGCACGCGATATTTCCGCGTGAGGAACTCCGCGAGCGCGGTCAGGAAGTCCGCGCGCCCCGGCTCAAACTCGGCTGCGATCTCGCGGATCTTTGGCTCCAGCGGCATGAGCGGCTTGCGCACGGTTTTCGGCAGCGCGCGGAGCAGCACGGCGATCTGCTCTTCGCGCAGGCCGGGCACCATCCACTGGAGCTGGCCGGTGGTGAGCTGCGCGGCGATGGGCAGCGGCACGCGCACGGTCACGCCGTCGGTGGCGTCGCCGGGCGTGTAGGCGTAGGTCAGTGGCAGGGCGGTGTGGCCGAGCGAGACGGCGTCGGGAAAGAGCGCGCGGTCGTAGGTGGCGTCGTCGTCGCCGATGAGGTCGGCCTCGCTCGCGCAGAGGAAATCCGGCTCGCGGGTGAGGCGGTCGCGGACCAGCCGGTTGAGATCGTGAACCGACGAAACGCCGGTGATGCGCGCGGCGTAAAACTGATACAGCGATTCTTCGAGATCATGCGCCCGCCGGCTGCGCACACGCGTGAGCGCCGTCTCGATCTTGTCGCGCACCTTCCCGTTTTCGGCGAAGAACCGCTGCGGCAGCCGCGCCTCCCCGGCCACGAGCGCGCCGCGGATGAACAGCTCCGTCGCGCGCACCGGATCGATGCGCCCGAAGTCCACCAGCCGCCGCGCGATCTCCAGGCCGCTCACGAGCACGCGCTCCAGCACCAGCACGCGCCCGGCTTTCGCGCTCCAGTGCGGCTCGGTGTAGCGGAAATTGCAGAGATGCGCGCCCAGCTCGATGACCCACTCCGGGTTGATCCCCGCGACGGTGCGCGCGAAAAGCTGCGACGTCTCCACGACCTCGCCCGCGACGATCCACAGCGGCTGCCGGCTCTTGTCGTCGGGCTGCGCCGCGGGGCGGAGTTTGCGCGGCTTCTCGCGGCGCTCGTAGAGATTCGAGCCGGGAAAAAGCGTGGTCAGCCGGTCGCCCGACGCCTTGTAAGTATTCCGCTCCTGCCGCAGCGCGATCTGCCCGAGCAGGCCCGCGAGAATGGAGCGGTGGATGGCCGGGTAGCTGGCTTCCGTGCGTTTCTTCGGAGCAGGCGCGTCGTCTTCCACCGCATCGGCGAGCTGGCGGAAAATGTCGCGCCACTCGCGCATGCGGGACGGGGAGAGAAAGTTCGCTTTGCAGAAACGGCGGAGCGCGTTGCCGCTGCCTTTCGTCTCCGCCTCCGGCGACGCGCGCCAGATATTCAGCAGGCTCAGAAAATCCGAATCGGGATCGGCGAACGCGCGGTGCGCGGCGGCGGCGGCTTCCTTTTGATCCTCCGGCCGCTCGCGCGGATCGGGCACGCTCAGCCCGGCGGCGATGATGAGCATTTCCGGCAGCGCCTTTTCCTCCCGCGCCTGGAGCAGCATGCGGCCGAGCGTGGGGTCGATGGGGAGCCGCGCGAGTTCGTGGCCGAGCGGGGTGAGTTCGTTGGCGTCGTTGAGCGCGCCGAGTTCGTGGAGGAGCTGGTAGCCGGCGCGGACGGCGGCGGCGGCGGGCGGGTTGAGAAACGGGAAGGTCTCGATGTCGCCGAGCTGAAAGGCTTTCATGCGCAGGATGACTTCCGCGAGATTCGCGCGCTGGATTTCCGGCTGGGTGAAACGCGGGCGCTTTTCAAAATCATCCTCGGCGTAGAGCCGGATGCAGGTGCCGTCCTGCACGCGGCCGGCGCGGCCCGCGCGCTGATTCGCGCTGCTTTGCGAAACGTCCTCGACCGGCAGGCGCTTCGTGCGCGTGCGCGGATTGTAGCGGCTCATGCGCGAAAGCCCGGCGTC
>JAYWEB010000044.1:0-5885 GCA_043779575.1 Chthoniobacter sp.
CTGACCTTTGGCAGAAACTCATCCACGATGAAGCCGACGGGCGTTTGTTGGATGTGCTTCCGATAGGTCCACCAACGAAAATAGTAAGTCGTCGCGATCTCCTGATCCGGGCAGTCGAGCAGTGGAATATTCGCCTTGAGAAAATCCCACGCAGCGGCGTTGGGGATGACTCCGGGGTAAAGCTCGTGGTCGGTCTTGTTGAAGTCCTCGACGTAGTGATGAAAGGCGCCGGGCTGGAGGACGAGCGGCTGGGCGGGCGGCTCCGCCAGTGCGCCGCGAACGAGGGTCAGGGCCAGGCAGGTGAGTAACGTGATTCGTATTGGGTTCATGGATTTCGGGGGCATGGCAACTGCGGCTTAAGTAACCGCCGTCGCGCCGCGCTTCGGCGGGCCTGCGCGCGCGCTCAGGCCGTCCGGACCTTTTCCTTCTTCGCCTCGCAGTCGTCGTTGGCGCGGCGGATTTCGCGGGCGAGCTGGTGTTCGAGCTGGGCCACGTCCTCGTATTTTCCCTCGGCCAGCGCCTTCTCGATCTGGCCTTTGAGAAAGAGTTCCTGCTCGGCGATCTTCGCTTTGGCGGCGGCTTCGAGGTCGGCGATCTCGGCTTTTTGGGCGGCGGTCAGGGTGCGGCTGGGCGCCTGTTTTTCGAGGCGTTCCATGGCGAGTTCGTAGGCGCTTTTCATTGGGAAAGTTGTGGGTTGAGAGTTGAGGCGGGCGGCATACGGTGCCGGCCCGTCATGCCTCTTTCATCGCCGCTCCCGCCGCCGCCCGCAACCCTCAACTCACCCATCCGGCTGCTCAGCACGGATTTCGACGGCACGGTGGTGAACCACGAAGCGCAGCCGGCGGTGGTGCCGGAGTTTTTCGCCGCGCTGGCGGAAATGCGGGAGCGCGGGGTGCAGTGGGCGGTCAATACCGGGCGCGTGCTGTGGCACATCGAGGAGGGTTTGCAGGAGTTGAAATTTCCCATCGAGCCGGACTACGTGCTGACCTCGGAGCGCGAGGTTTTCCACCGCGGCGCGGACGGACGCTGGCAGGATTTCGGCGACTGGAACGCGCGCTGCCTCGCGGCGCACGACGAGCTTTTCAACAATGCCAGCACCTTGCTGGCGGACATCGAGACCTATCTCGCCGCGCACACCAGGGCGCACCCGATTTACGAGGGCGCGCGGCTCATCGGCCTGGCCGCGGAGGCGGACGACGAGATGGATGGCATCTGCGCTTTTTTGGAAAAGGAAACCGCGCGCGTGCCGGGTTTCCAGTTCATGCGCAACACCATCTACGTGCGCTTCTGCCACGAGGATTACAGCAAAGGCACGGCCCTCGCCGAACTCGCGCGGCTCACCGGGCTGGAGCGCGGCCAGGTTTTCGCCGCCGGCGATCACTACAATGACCTGCCCATGCTCGACGGCCGCCACGCCCAGTGGGTCGCCTGCCCCGGCAACGCCGTGGACGCCGTAAAGCGCACCGTGACTGAGGCCGGCGGCTACGTGGCCCAGGGCGCGTGCAGCGCCGGAATCCTCCAGGCGCTCCGCCACTTTGGCGCGTGCTCTGGCGAGAAAGTGTGACGCCGGCACCGGTTGCGCGCGCCTTATAACCGACCAAGAAAATTCTGCCGAACGCGAGCCGCCGGGCTCGGGGAGCTACCGCAAAACGATCGCTCGGCATGGGTGAGCGGGCCGAGCTTCGGAGTGAGGATCTCGGACTTGATGAAGATCCAGAAGCGAGTCGGCCAATGTGTGAGCCAACAGGGGTTTAGCCCGAACGCCGCGCTTGGAGGCCAACGGCCTCACCCATGCCAGCCCAGGGCAACGCCCTGGGAACAACATCCCACAACGATCCAGCCCTGAAGGGGCGGGACAACATTGTGCGCCATCACTTGTGCCGCCCTTTCAGGGCTGGCTCGTTCTTTCACTCTTTCCCAGGGCGTTGCCCTGGGCTGGCTTGGCGTCGCACCTTTGGTGCTGAAAAGCCGCGGGCGGATTTAGTCGGCGTTCGACGGAAACGATTTGCGGGAACTTCATCCGCAACCCGAGGTCAGATCACCTCGCGATAAACGTCCGGGTGCGGGCGGGAAATCACGACGGCGTTCACGAGGACGCCGGCTTCGGCGATGACGGCGCGGCCGGCGGCGACGGCGGCTTGGACGGAGGAGACGTCGCCGGTCAGGGTGCAGAAGGCTTTTCCGCCGAGGGCCATGGCAAGGCGGACTTCGAGGAGCTGCACGTCGGCGGCTTTAGCGGCGGCGTCGGCGGCTTTGATGAGGGTGGCGACGTTGAAGCTCTCAAAGATGCCCAGCGCGCCGGTGGGCTCGACCGGCGAGGTGCGGCCGATGGCGGCGAGCACGTCGGGGTGGAGATTGGAGATGACGATATTGTCGATGAGGCAGCCGCCGGCGGTCTCGGTGCCGGTGGCGATAGCGGCTTCGACGCTCGCTGTGTCGCCAGCGAGGAGGATCATATATTTTCCGGAGCAAATGGAGCGCGAAAGCATGAGCTTCACGTTGCCCGCCTTCAGCGCGGCATCCGCGACGGAGAAGCCGGCGGCGATGCTGGATAGCTCGATGAGACCTACGGATTTTTCATTCATACAAAAAGGCGGACGCCGAACCTCGAAACCGCATGAACGCCGAGCGTCCAAACCTGAAACCTGAACTTCGAATAGAAAAAATCGCACTTCGCGCCGCAGGAAGAAAACCCCAGGCACAGCGATGGCTCGGCTCCCTTTCGGCGTTCAGGTTTCAGATTTGGACGTTCGGCGTTCATTGCCTGGACAAGGTGATGGCGTGGTTCTCGATGGCCGTGACCTTCGCCGCGAAGGGCGCGTGGATGATGGCGCCGAGGGCATTGGGCGCGGGCTCGGAGACGGGCTGGCCGGCTTTCACGGTGTCGCCGACTTTCACGAGCGGAACGGTCGGGCCGCCGGCGCTTTGTTTCAGCGGCAGGACGAGCGTGCGCGTTTCCACAATGCCGGCACGGAGCGGCGCGGGGCTGTCGTATTGCTCGACGTGCATCTTTTTCATCAGCGTCCTGATCGGCACATGCCGGCCATCGCGCATGGGGTGGACTTTGATGTCGGTCTTGCCGGTCCATTTGAAATTCTGCGCGCGCAGCACGGCCTTCGAGTCGTCGCAGGCTTCCTTCGGATACAGCTCCTCGGGGCAGGCGTAGAGCGTGCAGAGGCCGCACGAGCAGCAGAGCGCGGCCCATTCATTGAAGCGCTCGGCACCCGTGCCGGTGAAGGCGAGCGTGCGCATGACCTGGTGCGGCTCGACCTGGTAGCCGAGGAGAAAGCGCGGGCAAAACTCGGTGCAATACCGGCACTGGTCGCACGCAGATTTCCCGATCGCGGCCTGCTTCGCCGGCGGCTTGAATTTCTTCTCCATGACGTGATGCGTGCGCGGGAGAATGATCGCGCCGGTGCTTGTTTTAATGACGGGCTTGTCGAGGTCGTCGGTCGTTTCACCCATCATGAGCCCGCCGATGGCGAGAACGGGATCGTCGCAGGTGGCGCCGCCCGCCGCCTCGATGCACTCGCGGAAGCTGATGCCAATCGGCACGGTGAGCGAGACTGGCTCGCCGACGGCTCCGGCGATGGTGATCGTCTTGTGCGTCACCGGCTTGCCGTCCACGGCCTGCGCGATGTTCACGAGCGTCTCGACGTTGTTCACGATCGCGCCGACGTGCATGGGCAGCCCGCCGGGCGGGATGAGTTTTCCGGTGACGGTATAGACGAGATCGTATTCGTCGCCCGCGGGGTAAAAGTCGCCGAGCAACTGCACGCGGACGCGCGTCCCCCGGCAGGCTTCCTCGATCGCTTCGACGGCTTTCTTTTTCTTCGCCTTGATGCCGATCACGCCATCCGTCGCGCCGGTCGCCATCATGCTCAACTCGACGCCGCGCACGACATCCGCCGCGTAGTGCTCCATCACCGCCGCGTCCTTGTGCAGCAGCGGTTCGCACTCCGCGCCGTTGGCGATGATGATCTCGGCCTGCGACCCGAGCTTCACATGAGCGGGAAACCCACCGCCGCCCGCGCCGACGACACCGGCGAGTCTGACTTGGTCAATGAGTGACATGGCTGGCTACTCGGGTGACGCGCTGCGGTGCGTGTTACTTCTTGGAAAGATTCGCGACGATTTCGTCGGTGAGCTTTTGCACCAGCGCCTCGATCTCAGCGTCGCTGGAGGCCGCGCCGTTGGTCATCGGGTTGAAAGGCGTGACCGGCGAGGAGCAGCCATGCGAGCCGCACATCTGCTGCCACGGATCGACTTCGCACAGCCCGGCGGGCTTGAGGTCGTAACGGTCGTCAGGGAGGCCAAGGCTCTTCTTGATATTGAGTAACTCGGGCAGCTTGTCGCACGGGATCGAGGCCGAGCCGGGGATGGACTGCGCGAGGATGACCGTGCGGCAATACGCGTCGGTGATCTCCATTTTGAAGTAAGCATCCTCGACCGACTTACCCCAGCAGATGACGCCGTGGTTACCCATCAGGATGGACTGATGCTTCGGTGCGAGCGGGAAAATCTCCGCCGCGATCTCCGGCGAACCTGGCGTCTTGTAAGGCGTATAGGCCACGGTGCCGACGAACACTTCCAACTCCGGGATCAGGCGCGGCGGCGGCTGCATGCCTTTAATCGCGAACGCGCCCGCGTGGCACGGATGCGCATGGCAGACACTCATGGCTTCCGGCGTGGAGTGGAAGATAGCCATGTGGGTGGTGATTTCGCTGGAGCGTTTCCACGTGCCGCCGAGCTGCGTGCCCTTGCCATCGACCATGCACATCATGTCGGGCTTCATGAAGCCTTTGCTCACGCCGGTCGGCGTGCAGATGAAACGATCGGGGCCCAGCCGCGCGGAGATGTTGCCGCCATTGCCATCGCAGTATTCGCGCGCCCAGATGCGGCGCCCGATGTCGCAGATCTGCTCTTTGATTTCGTTCGCTTCTTTCGAGGCGAAAAGGCGCACGTCATCCGGGGTGTAGTGGCCCGGCGTGGAAGGCGCAGCGGGCGCAGCGGCGACCGTGGCCGTGGAGTCAAAGACGACCTTGATTCCGGCTTCGGTGAAGATGTCCTTCGCGCCGGGCGTCAGGCGGACTTCGCTGTTCTGGCGGAACTCTTTCGCGCCGGTTTTCACAAACTCGGCGGCTTCTTTTTGGGCGATCAGTTTCATAGGTTATGGCTTGTAGAAAATTTCATCGACGAGCGCGGCGCAGTAAGCGTCCACGGGCGTGGGCTTCTCAAACGGGCACGCGGCTTCGCGGCCTTCGCTGATGGCAATGTGCTGACCCACGCCCGCGCCGAGTTGGTCATAGACCACGATGGCTGGGTCGAATTTCTCCGCGCCGACAAACGTGTCCGTCTTCCACGGCAGGGTGACAAGCAGCCGCTCGCCGGTGTATTTCGGCGAGCGCACGGAAAGCGTCACGCGCCCGATCACGGTGCCCAGCCTCATAGCGCGAGGCTCCTTTCGGGATCAATGATGCCGAGGACGGTCCAGCGCGCGGGACTGCGCTGGTCGCCGACGATCTTGCGTGCTTCGCTGCCATCGCTGGAGATCATGACCTTCTGCCCAATGCCCGCGCCGAGCGGATCGAGCACGATCTGTGGTGCGAGATCCGGGCTGTCCGGAATCGCGATGAGCAGCCGCCAGCCATTAAGGCTTTTGTGCTTCATCGTGGCGGTAACGTGGCCCTTGATCGTGGCTAGGCGCATAAGATTTCGGAGAAAGCGGGTGGCGGAACTCCGGGGAGCGCGCGCGTCCCGCGTGCTGGTTTTGGCGTCCCGCCAAAACGAACTTTCGACGACGTGGCACTGGAATCGCGCGCACCATCTGAACACGACGCGCAGGGAAGTTCGCGAAGGCGGGGCGCCTTCGCCAGCACGCGGGA
>JAYWEB010000045.1:0-14948 GCA_043779575.1 Chthoniobacter sp.
CCGTTTGCGCAGAGGCTTGCACCGCGCACGGAGAGGGAATTTGCTGCGCCGCGATGCGCCCGTCCGCTGCCCCATTTCCGCTGCTTTGTGCCGCCAGCCTTTCCCTCCTCGCCGGCTGCAACACGAAGTCCCAAAACGCCGTCGTCCTCTCGAAGGAATTCATCCCGGCACTGAAAGTCCCCGAGGACGGTGCCGAACCGGCCCCGCCGGAGCGCGCTCCACCGCATGGCCGGTGGCTCGTGCAGGTCGAAATGGACGACCGGAAAAAGGCTCAGGCCGATGTGGATCAGGCCCAATGGAACGAGCTGCGCGTCGGCGACAAAGTGACGGCGACCTACTCGCAGGGGAACTACACCGGCACAGTCTGGCGCGTGGAACTGCGCAAGCCAGCACCCGCGGCTGCTCCTTGAAATCCGCGTCCGGCTTTTCTCCCCGCCGCCGCATCTACGACCTCGGCATCGCCCTCTGTCTCCAAGCCTTCGGCGTCACCGACTTCGCCACGTCGAATGTGCAGCACTTTGAAGACACGGGGTTTTCGAGAGTTTGGAATCCGTTATCCTCATAGCAGCGAGATTCTGGAACCGACCCTTCCTCCTCCGCTCAATTTGGCAACGATGGGCAAACCCCTTGACACCCCATCCGCGCCAGTGATGGACTTGAAGCGGATTCGCCGCAGCGCCGCTGAATTCACCTTACCCACGGAATGCTTATGAAACTGCTCGTCGAGAAACTGATCCTCATTCTGGCTATTTTCAGCAGTGCCTCCGGGGCATTTGCGGCAACGGCCGCGCGGGGCCTTGTTCTTTACACTCAGCCTCCGAATGACGCTGTGAACGCGCTGGAGTTCGTTACTGTCTCCAGGAGCAATGTCACATTCTCCTCGGTCCTTCTGCCGACAGGCGAACGTGTGGAAATCCCGCGGGGTGGTGTCGTGGCGTTCATCGACTACCCGTCCGAGGCCCCGACCGTATCCGAGGCGGAGGCTGCCATCCGCACTCTTGAGGCTGCCATTCCGAAGTATCCGCTTTGCACGGCCAGGTTGAGGGCTGCGCTGACGAAATGGAACAATGCCTTGGCATTCGCCCGCCAGCTCAGTCGCAAACCGGTGGTCGCTCCTGCCAAAGTGGCTTCGGTGCCGGCGCTCCTCGTCGATGGCGTGAAATACGCCGACGCCACGCTCTCTTCATTCGACGGAACATCGGTCGGAATCGAGCACGCTAATGGGGTTGCGAAAATTGCCGCAAAACAACTCACACCGGCTCAGATAACGGCTCTGAATGCTACCTCCAAAGCATTGCGGATTGATTTGACTCGGATTGTCGAGGTCGCTGTCGCCGCTGCCCCCTTGGAAGCGGTAAAGGTTCAGGCCGCCGCCGTTGTTGCGGCGAAGACTGGAAGCTTCGCTGATAGTCAGGTTCACCATCAAAACAGCGCCACGACAACGATGGAAGCCTCGGAGCCTCTCAAGAAGACAGAGATAACGACACCCGACCACGCCAGCAAAACTGAAACTTCAAGGCCGTCCGATCCCTTCCAACAAGGAATGAATGCCTCGGCTAAAGGCGATTATGATCTTGCAATTTCCTTTTTTAGCAAAGTGATCCGCGACGATCCCAAAGCCGATGGCGCTTACAGCAACCGCGGCGTTGCCTACAAGGCCAAGGCTGATTACACCAAGGCCATTGCTGACTATGACCAGGCAATTCGTCTGAACCCAACCAACGCGCGTACTTACGCCAATCGCGGTCTCGCCTACAAAGCTAATGGTGATTACGAAAAAGCTATCGCGGACTACAATGAGTCAATGCGACTCGGCTTGAAAGACGCTAACGTCTACTACGGTCGAGCGCATGCCTACAAAGCCAAGCGCGACTACGGGAGCGCTATCGCGGATTACGACGAAGCTATCCGTCTAAACCCAAAGATTCCGACGATTTACGGAGATCGTGGAAACGCTTACCTAGAAAACGGCAACGCCGAAAAGGCTTTGGTTGATTACAACGAAGCCATCCGTCTTAATCCGCAATTCGCACCCGCTTATTACAATCGTGGCGTTTTTTATCAGGCCATGGCCAATTACAATAAGGCGATAGCCGACTATTGCGACGCCATCCGACTAAATCCTAAATTCGTGCCTGCTTACTTCAATCGCGGGTTCGCTTACCAAACCACGGGCGATTACGCCAAGGCTATGGCGGACTACGACGAGGCTCTTCGCATAGATCCCACTTGCAGGGCGGCAGAGTACAGCCGTGGCGTTCTTTATCGAACAAGGAGCCTGATGCAGAAGATCACGCTATTAGCCTGCTTTGTCGGAACTGCACTTCTTGGCATCGCGGGGAAGAACTTTGGTTTCTTTGGGCGACGCCCTGATCCGAATCCGAAGAGTTTTAGTTTCGACTGCCCATATTGTAGTCAGCTAGTCTCAACCGATGAAAGAGAGTGTGGCACACCTGCATTGTGTCCTGCATGCGGAGACGAGATCATTGTGCCAGCGTTTGCGCCAGCGCAAGAGGCACGCCCTCCGGTTTTAGTGCGTGTATCGAGAATTCTTCGCAAAAGATGGGCTGCGATAGGGGCTTTGCTGCTAGTCACATCGGCGTTTGGCATTGCTGGTCATTGGATGCTTGCATTTAGGCGTTCCTTTTCAGACAGCGGGATTAAAAGTAGTCAGAATCAATCTATGAGCAAGTATGAGAGCTACGAAGCCGTGTACATTGATGATCACCTTGCGTCCGATGTGGCAAAACCAACGACCTTGAGCGTCAAGACATTCAACATTCCCATTGAGCGGGTGATCACCTATTTTATCCAAGCAGAATTCACAATCAAGCATCCCAATCCAGAACAATGGGAGGCTAACTCAGATGCACTGGGACTTCACGCTCAATTTAGAGAGAAAAACGGCATGCTCTCATACGTAGCATGTTTTACGCAACCCGGCGGCTTCAAACGTGCATCGGGTCGCGATTTTGATTTTCTGGACTATCTAAGAAATGAAACAATTAAGAAGCTAAGTGTTTTGGAGTTTACCGAAATAATTGACCCGAGTAATGCTTTGCGAGATCAAGCGAGGCAAGCAATTCGCAAGCAGGACGATTCTAATGAGCGGACATTTGAAGTGACGGTTTTGCATCCGACAGCGACGGTTACAATTTCTGAAGCATCTGGAGTTAGAGGTTTTCGAGCAGAGCCAAGATAGTGCAGTCTAACCGCAACACCATTTTCGATCTAATCCACGGCCTAAGTTAGATCGATAACTTTAATTACGCTCTCAAACGAACAACATGCCTTACCGACCTCCTAATCGAGTAGTTGATGCTTTATCAGAATGCCGATCCGACACTATAGCGGTTATCGGGCAGACTATCACCGAGGCCTTTCAGGTCGCGATTCAGTCGAACGGCAAGGCCGGTGAAATTCAAATGCTCTCGGCCTTCTTTTATAATGGCCTTCCTGCGCTTCAGCGCCGCTTGAATCGGGTTCTTAACGACTCCGGCGTGAGCGTTACGATCTGTGGGATCTTCTGCCATCAGACGCCAGTCGTAAAATATACGCCGTCTGGATCGAGTAAAGGGTGCGAATTGTCGGACGTAACATTTATCACAACCTATGGAAATCAGCTTTTACATCGGGGTCTCGGAAATGCGATGATGGTGCAAGCGAAACTGAACCGTTCTGACATTCTGAAGCATCGCGTGCAGACAGCGCTTTATGAACATGGACTACGCTTCCACTACACCGCTACAAAGACGTACGGTTCGGATGAACGCAACCTTCCGCGAAAGGATTCACCGGCACTGTGGTTTTGGATTTTCAATGCTTGTCATGGTCACGGCCCAGAGGATCGTTTTCACGGTCGAACACAGGCGATTCATCCCCAAAGCATATCTCGCCGGGATACCCCGCGTGAATCATTCGAGGAATGCTTGTTCGATCTTATGATGGGCCACAATGGACGTGGCTTCCGGTTGCCAGCGGAGCATGAGAAGGACTGGAGTATGATCATTTTCGATCTCTTGAGAATCACATGTCGAAAGGCCGCTGGCCAAAAGAATGTTTACGCGCGAGAACTCGATGGTCTTCGCGGAACGGTGGCTCTGGATGCCGTGTCTGCGATACTCGGCACTGACACGTTTTTGGTGAAAAATTCGTTCGCGAAAATCTTTGCGCATTTTGGTGACGGTGAGCTTTCTGCGAACGCCCGGAAAATCGAGGAGAGCAAAATGCGCTTTGATCGCGAGGAACTCGAGAAAATCGGAATGAAGTATGACGGAAGCGGGGGTGAACCCACACCTCCGTTAAAATTGCGGAAGGCGGGAGACAATCCCGATGCGGAGGGCGCGTCATTTGTTGTGATCGAGCTACGGGCCATTTAATTGGAAATTCCAGCGGCGTGAGTCGCTGCGAGATCGCCGGAAGTATCTGGAATCGCTCGTGCGGCAGGGCGAGGAAGAGGCCGGGAAGATCGCGCTGGAATGCCGACTGGCTCTGCGGCGCGTGCTTTTTGTCGGGTGGCGAGAACGCAACCGGCGTTTTATTTCCAGCGGGTTGACACGGAGAGTGCCACCGCTTTACGTCACGGCATGTCCGCTGCGACCAGCCACTATCATCCCAAATGCCTGCCGAATCCGAAGAGCCAGAACTTGTTCGCTGGCGTCCGTGGCCGTGTGAGAGCTGCCGTGGAGGCGCTTCCCTCATCGACTACATTCTCAGACGCCATGAAACAGGTGGCGAGATTTCGGGCGGCTCGGAAGACGAAATCATAGAGGAGATGATCGCGCGCGAACGCGCGTGGGTTGCGGAGTGGGTGGAAAGTTGCGGGCACACGGGGGAGCGTTCCGACACACTCGCAAGATTGGATGAAGGATCGGAGCACATCGTTTACCTCGCGCCGGGCGGTAAGGAGGTCGTCAAGCTGACGAAGCCGGGTGTTTACGGCGACTCCTACTATCTGGCCGGTGGCCGGGTGCATCAGCGCTGCTGCACGCCGGGAGACTATCTGGTTCGCCTCGCGATGCTGGACGACACTTTCGGATTCGCGCCAAGGGCCGTGGGCGTTACGAAAGCCGGGCAGATCGTTTCCTGGCAGCGTTTCGTGGAGGGGGAACCGCCCACGCAGGACGAGGTTGACGAGTTCTTATTGCGGGAGGGTTTGGAGCCGGTAAAGCGAAGCTGCTGGCTCTGGAAGAAGAAGGATCCCAGCAACGATCTGGAATACTGGATCGGGGACGCGAGGGACGATAATTTCGTGAAGACGCCTCATGGGATTGTGCCGATTGATCTTCGCATGTGGGGAGTCCCTACCTAGACGCCCTTTTTTTTGCACGTCGGCGGCGCGGGGTTCGCGCACGCTTTGCAGGAACGCGGCTGGAAGCGCGCTGTCTCCGCGTTCCGTATGCACGACAACCAGCAATTTGCCGTTGTGGGAGGTTCCGAGGATGATGAAACGATCCTCGTTTTGGGAATGTGCAGGGTCGGGAATCGTCAACGACAACGGATCGCCAAAGACCGTCGCCGCTGCTTCAAAACTGACGCCATGCTTGGCTAGGTTTGTTTCTCGTCCCATTGAAAATTCAGCGGCATGGGAACAATCTGAGCGCAGACGCAGAGCTAGCTGAGACGCCGGCAGCAAATGTGAAAGGGGTGATCCACTTCGCAACCGTGGAAGAGATCGTCCTCATGGACCAGGCAATACTCGCAGACGTGCCAGGCGCGAAAGGCGACGTTTGCGACGGATGCGCCGCGAGGTGATCGGGCAGGCGGCGCTCCGCGACGCGGGCGGTTTGGGGGAGCGATCCGGGGCTTGAAAGCCCCGGCTACCGGCGGGCCATCGCTCCGCGATGGAACCAGGAAGGCTGGGCGGCGCTGGAAAGCAATGCGTGCAGAGCGGGCGAGGGAGATCGGGGGACTGGCGGGCGCGGCGGCGGCGGCGGGCGGAAAGGCGCGGCGGGTTACTCCTTGAAATCCGTGTCCGGTTTTTCGAGGTCGATTTCCTTGATCCAGGCGTGGCGGTAGCGCACGTCGTGGCCTTCGCACTGGAGCTTGAGCCCGCCGGGTTTGTCGGTGATGCCTTTGCCGCCGGCGTTGCCGCCATCGAGCCCGGAATTCGGGCCGCCCCAGACCTGATTGATCGTCACGTTCGTATGGATTTTCTGGCCGTTGAAAAACATCGAGACCAGCGGCTTCTCGACCATCCGGCCATCCGCGAACCGCGCCGCGCGGAAGGTGATGTCGTAGGCGTTCCAGTGGCCCGCGCCGTGATAGGCCTCGGGCTTCGGGTTCGCGACTTCGTTGATCACCGCGGCCAGGCCGTGCTTCCCTTGGTCGCCGTCGAGCACTTGGATCTCGTAGCGGTTCTGCAAATAGACGCCGCTGTTTCCGCCCGGCTTCATGATGAGAAACTCGATGTGCAGCCGGAAATCGCGATAGGTCTTTTTCGTCACGATGTCCGCCGACCCATACTTCCCGCCCGCCGCCGCGGGATCATCGGTCATCACGGCGGAACCCTTGTCCACCGGGTCGTCCACGATCTTCCACTTGATCGGCATGGCTGACTTGAAGCCCGGCCCTTCCCAGTAAATCCACTTCTCATCGAGCATCGCCCGCGAGCCGTCGAGGATGACCTCCGCGCCGTCGAGCGGCTTGGCCCCGAGGCCGACCTCAGCCGAGGCGGTGTGGGCCAGCACGGTGAAAGCGAACGGGAGCAGGAACAGCGGGGATTTTTTCATAAGGAAGGTGCCGCGAAAACTGGCAGGCGGACGGAGTCAGCGCAAACCCCGAGCGAACTCCTCCTGATGCCGCGCCATCCGGCGATCCACCACGCCCGGGCCGAGGAGGAGCTGAAAGGAGACGCCCTCCGTTTTCGCGACTGCGCGGAGAAAAGGGATCGGGCTTTTTTTCAAGAGACCGAAACGCCGCATCGGGCCGGCCGGCCGGAGGTGCTCCCGGCTCAGCCTTCGATGGTGTTCATCTCCACCGGCTCGACTTTCACGCCGAGGTTCTCGAGCCAGCCGATGGCCTTCTTGATTTCCTCGCGGTCGCCTTCGAGGGAGAGCGAGACGATGCCGATTTCCTCGGTCACGCTGGCTTGGCGGACGTTGGTGACGATGGGGAATTCCTGGCCCAACTCCCAGAGCACCGGGCGGGTGACGAGCTTGGTGGGGAACATGAGCCAGAGGCGCTGTTTTTCTTTCATGGGTTGGTGGGTGGGTTGGGAAGTTTGAGAGCAGCCTTTCTTAAACCGGGACGCCGCGAAGGAAAGGCGCGTTTTGGTGGTGGGGTCGGTTTGAAAAAACGGACGTCATCCTGAACGGAGTTTCGCCGTGGGCGGAGGCGGTCTGGTGGGATGTGCGTTCCACGCTCCGCACCGCCTCCGCCCACGGAATAGTTAGAGGTCCTTCGACTCCGTTCCCGCCCACCTTCGCCCACCGGGAACTCCGCTCAGGATGACGGCGTTTTTCCAACAGGCTGCCAGCTCGTTTTGCGCTGCGCTCAGAACGACATGCGGACGCCGGCGGAGACGTTGTTCGAGGTGTAGTTCGAGCGGAGGAGTTCGCCGTCGTAGTAGAGATACGTGGCGGTGCGCTCGTTCCAGAGGACGGCGACGCCGAGGCCGAGGAGCAGGCTTTCGCGACCGATCTCGGCACCCTGCACGGTGAAGGTGGGGCCGCCGGACGCGAGCGCGGAGTCGATGGCGTTGTGGATGTCGCCAAACTCATGCTGCCACGCGGCGCGCATCTCCGGGCGGATGAGCACGCGGCCGTGGTGGATTTCGTAGGAGGCCTTCAGCCCGAGGGCGCTGCGCATGGAGGTGCTGCTCTGCGAGCCGTAGCGCAGCGGGGCGAGCGAGCCGCTTTCCCCGTAGCCGCTGAAACCGACGTGCGTGTACTGAAAGCTGGCGATCGGGCCGACGCGGAGCGCCTCGTCGGTGAAGTCGAACCCAGCGGCCACGAGCGCGGTGGCTTCGCCGCCCGTGGTGCTGCCGCTGGCGGTGCCGCGGAGCGCGCTGCGGCGCGTGTCGTAGCTGTTGTAGCCGCCCTGGATGGCGGCGTCGGCGTAGAAACCTTCGCCGGTGAAATAGGTGGCGTAGGCTCCGAGTTTCGCGCCGTCCACGGTGACGCGGCTGCCGCCAAAACCGTCCGTGCCGGTGCGGGCGTAGCCGGTGTTCAGGCCCACGGTGAAGTGGTCGTTGAGCTTGTAGTCCACGCCGATGGTGAAGCCGCCGGAAGCGAGGTCGTAGCCGCCCGCGCGCTGGGTATGGCCCACGCTGGCGAATTCGCCGGTGCCGGTGATGAAGGCGCCGTAGCGCTGCTCGGTCGGCGCGGCGGTTTCGGGCGGCTGGATTTCTCTGGTGCCGGGGTTGGCGGGACCGACGGGGCCTTGGGCGCCGACCGGATTTTCATTGAGGAAACCGGGGCCAGTGACGGCGAGGCCATCCGCGCTGAAGCCGAGCCGCCCGGCGCGGACGTCTTCGAGGCGGCGCTGGAGATTGGCGGTCTGCACATTGGCCTGCGAGGTGCCGATGGTGAAGATCGCCTGGAGTTCCTCCGGCGCGATGCGGTCGAAGTCGGCGGGCAGGTTCGCGAGCGGCTCGCCATTGAGGAAGTCGATGACCTGGTCCTTGCTGGCGGAGCGCCGCGCCACTCGGTCGAGCATGGTGCTGACCGCGCTCTGGTTCGGCGTGAAGCGCAGCTCCTGGGCGAGCAGCTCGAAGGAACCCTGCCGGGCTTCGAGGGAGACGGCGTTGTTTTCATAAACGACATCGGTCTCGACGATGGTGCCGGTCAGGTTGTGGACCGTCTGCGCCGTCGGCACCGTCTTGCCCGCCGCATTCTTCTGACTCGTGACTTTGGTGCGGGTGCGGGTCGTGCTCAACTCATTGTCCTCCGTGGAAAACCTCCCGGTGACGCCGCCCGTGGCCGTGAGGAAAGTCACCTTGTCGCCCGGCTTGAGGCGGGCGTTGCCGACTTTGACCAGCCGCAGCGTGCCGTCGAGCACCGCCCGCCCGCCCACCGCCACGAGGTCGTGCTCGCCGGACTTGGTGCCGGCGATTTCGATGACCATCGTGCCCGCGCCGGTCTGGAGGTAGTTGCCGCGGATGTGGAAAGTGCCGCGCCCATCGCCGGGCGCAAAGGTGCCGGCATTGCGCACGTCGCGAAAGGCCGTGCCCGTGCCCATGAGGGTGCCCGCGAAATTCACGAGCAGCGTGGGGCTTTGCACCGAGCCGTTGAGGACGAGCGTGCCGTTGTTGACGAAGGTGTTGCCGGTATAGGTATTCGCGCCGCTGAGCGTGAGGGTGCCGGTGGTGTTTTTCACGAGCTGGCCGGCGGTGCCGCTGCCCACGGTGCCGTCGCGGATCACGCCGTTGAAATTGCCCGCGCCCACGGTCAGCGTGGCGGAGCCGAGGCCCACGGTGCCGACGCTGCTGCCATTGAGCACGCCGATGGTGTCGTCAAAGTCCCGCAGCTCGAAGCCGGCAAACGCGATGCCGCCGAGGATGGTGCTGCCGGGGCTGTTCACGGTCACGGTCGCGGTGTCGGCGATCTGGTTGCCAAAGCCGAGGTAATCCACCACGCCCTCGTCCTGGATGAGGATGTTGCCGCGGAATTTCTCCCCCGCGCTTTGCAGGACGACGAAGGCGTTTTTTTCCACCGTAGTCAGGCCCGTGTAGGTGTGGCTGGCCGCGCCGTCGTGGATGAAAGCGACGTAGGAATTGTCGCCATTGGCCGGCGCGGGCAGGCCGGAGGTGGTGAAGGTGAGCCCGCCATTGCTGATCACACCGCCAAAGTGGACCTGCCCCTGGTGGGTGAGGCCGGTGATGGTGCGGGTCGCGCCGTTCAGGTCCATCGCGCCATTGAGCGAAAAGTCATGGTTGCCGCCCGCCGGGGCGATGACGGAAAAATCCGCCTGGACCGAGATCGGATTGGCGAGCCGGGTGCCGGTGTTATTGCTGCCCAGCGTGGCCGCCGCCTCGATGGTCAGCGGGCCGGTGCCGAGCGCGGTATTCGTGTCGGCGAAAAGCGCGCCGCCAGCCAGGCGGGTGTCGCCCGTGTAGGTGTTGCTCCCGGCCAGCGTCAACCGCCCGGCGCCAGTTTTCGTCACGCCGCCCGCGCCGTTGCCGAGCACGCCCGCGATTCTGGTGTCACCGCTGCCGGCCACGGTCAGGAGGTTGGCCCCGTTGCTCACGTTGCCGCCCGCCGTGAAAAGGTTCGCCGAGTTATTCGTCCACGTCTCGGCCGCGCCGAGCACCATGTTCGGATTCAGCGTCACGGCTCCCGCGCCGGCATGGATGGTGATGCCGCCCGCGCCCACCGTCAGCGTGTTTCCCCCGCTGCTCGCCAGGGTCACGGCCCGCGTCTCGGGCGCCGCCGCCGCGTTCACCGTGAGGCTGGCGATGCTCATGCTGTCGCCGATCGTCATGCTGCCGGGGCTGGTCGGCGTGGCCGGGCTGCCCGCGGAGAAAAAGACATTCGTCGTCGCGCCGGGGACGAGCGGCGTGGGCGTGCCGGTGTTGTCCGAGGCCCAGTTGCTCGCGGTCGAGCCGTTGGAGGAGGCCCAGTCGTTCGGACTCCCGCTCAACCCGCCCACCCAGAAGGCGTTGGCCAGCGGCGTGGCAGCCGCGATTTGCACCGTGATCGCCGTGGCCGTGGCGGTCGGCGCGCTGACGGTGAAATTCGAGGCGTTGAAGATATTGCCGAGCGTGTAGGTGGTGCCGACATTGAGGGTGCTGCCCGCGCCCGCCGTGAGCAGCGTGTAGGTCCCCGGCGTCCGCGCGCCGAGGCCGGGAATGCCAAAGACATTCACCTGAATCGCCCCCGCCGTCGGGAGGACATTGCCCGCGACGGTGATCTGCGCGCTGGTGGGCGAGCCGCCGATCGAGCCGCCGATGGTCGTGCCCGCCCCGCCGTGCAAAGTCAGCGCGCCGATGGCCAGCGGCGCGTTCGTGGGCGCGCGGTATTCAAAGCCCGCGCCGGTCGCGACGCTGACATTGGCCGCCGCGGGCAGCGCGCCCGCTTTCCCCGCGATGAAGGTGCCGCCGGTGACGTTGATCGTCGCGCTGGTGACGCTGCCCGAGACGTTGAGCGTGCCGGCGGCGACGGTGGTCGTGCCGGTGTAGGTGTTTGCGGCCGAAAGCGTCAGCGTGCCGGCGCCGGTTTTGCTGAGGCCGCCCGAGCCGTTGCCGAGCACGCCGGCGAGCGTGGTGTTGCCGCTGCCGGCCACGGTCAGGGTATTGCTGGCGTTCGTCACGCTGCCGCCGGCGGTGAAAAGGTTCGCCGAGTTGTTGGTCCACGTCTGATTTGCGCCGAGCACCATGTTCGGATTCAGCGTCACGGCTCCCGCACCGGCATTGATGGTGATGCCGCCGGTCCCGGCCAGGGTCAGCGTCCGGCCCCCGCTGGCCCCGAGCGTGACGGCCCGCGTCTCCGGGGCCGTCGCCGCGTTCACCGTGAGGCTGGCGATGACCATGTTGTCGCCGAGGATCATCGCACTCGGGCTGGTCGGCGCGGCCGGGCTGCCGGCGGAGAAGAAAACATTCGTCCCCGCGCCCGGAACCAGCGGCGTGGCCGTGCCGGTGTTGTCCGTCGCCCAGTTGCTCGTGGTCGTGCCATTCGAGGCCGCCCAGTCACTCGGGTTGCCGGCCAGTCCGCCCACCCAGAAGGCGTTTGGCAGCGGGTTCAACGTCCCGATTCCCACGGTGATCGTCGTGGGCGTGGCCGTCAGGCCGCTGACCGTAAAATTGCCGGCGTTGAAGATACTGCCGAGGGTGTAAGTGGTGCCGGTGGCCAGGGTGCTGCCCGCCGCCGCACTCAGGAGGGTATAGGTCCCCGGCGTCCGCGCCCCGAGACCGGGCACGCCGAAGACATTCACTTGAATCGCTCCCGGAGTCGGCGCGACCGCGGTGGTCACATTGATCGTCGCGCTCGTGGGCGCGGCCCCGATGGTGCCGCCGAGGGTCGTGCCGGAACCGCTGGTCAAAGTCAGCGACCCGATGGTCAGTGGCGCATCCGTGGCCCCGCGGTATTCGAAGCCCGATCCCACGGCCACCGTCACGGCGGCCGTCGCGGGGACCGAGTTGCTTTTTTCCGCGATGAAAGTGCCGCCGGTGACGTTGATCGCCGCGCTCGTGAGGCTGCCGGAGACATCGAGCGTGCCGCCGGAAACGGTGGTCGTGCCGGTGTAGGTATTCGCGCCGGCCAGCGTCAATTTTCCGGTGCCCGACTTGGTGAGACCGCCAGTGCCGTTGCCGATCACCCCGGCGAGCGTGGTGTTGCCGCTGCCAGCCACGGTCAGGAGATTGGCGCCGTTGCTCACATTGCCGCCGGCGGTGAAAAGGTTCGCCGAGTTGTTGGTCCACGTCTGATTTGCGCCGAGTACCATGCTCGGATTCAGCGTCACGGCGCCCGCGCCGGCATTGATGGTGATGCCGCCGGTCCCGGCCAGGGTCAGCGTCCGGCCTCCGCTGGCCCCGAGCGTGATGGCCCGCGTCTCCGGGGCCGTCGCCCCGTTCACCGTGAGGTTGGCGATGGCCATGTTGTCGCCGAGGATCATCGCACTCGGGCTGGTCGGCGTGGCCGGGCTGCCGGCGGAGAAGAAAACATTCGTCCCCGCGCCGGGGACCAGCGGCGTGGCCGTGCCGGTGTTGTTCGTCGCCCAGTTGCTCGTGGTCGTGCCGTTGGAGGCCGCCCAGTCATTCGGGTTGCCACTGAACCCGCCCACCCAGAACGCATCGGCCAGCGGCGTGGCCGCGAGGATCGGAATGGTGATCGTCGTCGCCGTGGCCACCGGGGTGCCCACGGTGAAATCGCCCGCGTTAAAGACGCTGCCGAGCGTGTAGGTGGTGCCGGCATTGAGGGTGCTGCCCGCGCCCGCCGTGAGCAGCGTGTAGGTCCCCGGCGTCCGCGCCCCGAGGCCCGGAACCCCGAAGACATTCACCTGAATCGCCCCCGCCGTCGGGGTCACATTGCCTGCGACGGTGATCTGCGCGCTCGTGGGCCCGGCGCCGATGGAGCCGCCGATGGTCGTGCCCGCGCCGCTGTTCAAAGTCAGCGCGCCAATCGCCAGCGGCGCATCCGTAGCCCCGTGGTATTCGAAGCCCGCGCCGGTCGCGACGCTGACATTGGCCGCCGCGGCCAGCGCGCCCGTTTTCCCCGCGATGAAGGTGCCGCCGGTGACGTTGATCGCCGTGCTCGTGAGACTGCCGGTGACGTTGAGTGTGCCGGCGGTGACGGTGGTCGTGCCGGTGTAGTTGTTCGCCCCGGCCAGGGTCAGGGCGCCCGCGGTGTTTTTGACAAAATTACCGCCCGAGCCGCGCTCGCCGTTGGTGATGATGCCGGTCAGGTTTCCCGCCCCGACCGTGAGCGTGCCGGAGCCGAGACCCACCGTGCCGGTGCCAAACAGTGAGCCGATGGTGTCGTTGTTATTGAACAGCTCCAACCCTTGAAACGCCGTGCCGCCGAGAATCCGGCTGCCGGTGCTGTTCACCGTCACCGTCGCGGTGTCCGCGATCTGGTCGGAGAAGCCGAGGTAGTCCACCACGCCATTGCCCTGAATGAGCACGTCGCCCTTGAACTTCTCGCCCGCGCTTTGCAGGACGAGAAAGGCCTTGGCCTCGACCGTCGTCAGGCCGGTGTAGGTGTGGCTCGCCGCGCCGTCGTGGATGTAGGCGACATACGAGGCATTGTTCGCGTCCGCGTCCGCGGGGAGCCCGGCTGTGGTGAAAG
This sequence comes from Chthoniobacter sp., assembly GCA_043779575.1. Taxonomy (GTDB): domain Bacteria; phylum Verrucomicrobiota; class Verrucomicrobiia; order Chthoniobacterales; family Chthoniobacteraceae; genus Chthoniobacter. The sequence goes on from JAYWEB010000045.1 coordinate 13,725, forward strand.
TCAGCCCGCCATTGCTGATCACGCCGGAGAAGTGGACCTGGCCCTGATGGGTCGGGCTGCTGATCGTCCGCGTCGCCCCATTCAGGGCCATCGGGCCGGCGAGCACGAAGTCGTGGTTCCCGGCGGCGGGGGCCACCACGGTGAAATTCGACTGCACGGAAATCGGGTTCACCAGCGTGGTGCCGAGCGTGTTGCTCCCCAGAGTCACCGTCCCGCCGGCGGAGGCGATGGCCAGCGTGCCGGAGCCAAACGCGCCATTGGCATCGGCGAAAAGTTCGCCCCCGGTGAGCAGCGCGCCGCCCGTGTTCAAAGTGCTGCGCGTGAGCGTCAGCCGCCCCGTGTCGGCTTTCGTCAACCCGCCCGGACCGTTGTTGAGTTCCCCGGTGAAGGTGGTGTTGCCCGTGCCCGCCACGGTCAGGCGGTTCGCTCCATTGCTCACCGTTCCGCCGAGGGTGAAAAGGTTCGCCGAGTTGTTCGTCCACGTTTGCGCCGCACCCACGGTGATCTTCGGATTCAGCGTCACCGCGCCCGCCCCGGAATTGATCGTGATGCCCCCGGCTCCCGCCACGGTCAGCGTGTTTCCCGTGGTGTCCGCCAGCGTCACCGTCCGCGTCTCCGGCGCGGTCGCGGCGTTCACCGTCAGGCTGCCGATGGCCATGCTCGAGCCGAGGCTCATCCCGACCGGGCTGGTCGGCGTGGCCGGGCTGCCGGCGGAGAAAAAGACGTTCGTCCCCGCGCCGGGGACGAGCGGCGTGGCGGTGCCGGTATTGTCCGAGGCCCAGTTCGTGGCCGTGCCCGTGGACAGCGACCAATCGCCCGGGCCGATGCCCAGTCCGCCCACCCAGAACGCATTCGCCAGCGGCGTCGCCGCCGTGAGCTGCACGGTCAGCGTGGTGGCCGTGGCGACGGGCGCGCCGACGGTGAAATTCGTCGGGTTAGTGATCGTCCCCAGCGAGTAGGTGGCATCGGTGCTCAGGGTGCTGCCCGCGCCGGCGCTCAGCAGCACGTAAGTGCCCGGCGCCCCGGTGGCCACGCCCGGCACGGCGAAGACATTCACTTTCACCGCACCCAAGGTCGGGGAAACCGCCCCCGCGACCGCGATCTGCGCGCCCGTCAGCGTGGACCCGAGCGAGCCGCCGATGGTCGTCCCCGGCCCGCTGGTCAAAGCCAGACCGCTCAAAGCCAGCGGCGTATTCGTGCTCGCGTGGTATTCAAAACCGCCGC
>JAYWEB010000046.1:0-5883 GCA_043779575.1 Chthoniobacter sp.
GGACGGCTCGCGCGCCTGCTACCAGGCCATCGCGGAGGCGTCGTCGCTGCCGCGCGGTTTTCACGGCGGCGGGTTTTTGCGCGGCGACTACGCGCTGGAAATCCCGCACCACGACAGCGCGCCGTGGGCCTATGAACTCGGCATCGCCGCGCGCCCGGCGGCCGTGGCCGTGCAGCCGCACGCGGCGTTTCATCTGGATGTGGATTTCGAGCTTTCGGCGGGGCGCGAGATCTGGACGGCGAGCTGAGCGGGGCCGCGTCGGCCTCCGGCTCGCGCGACCTTTTCGCGCTGTCCGCGCGCGCTGCGCCTGCTATTCCAGCCGCTCCATCGCCGTCCACTTCCACATGCCCGCGCCGTCCCCCACTCCGCCCCTGCCCACCGGAGACGCGCGCCTGGCCGAGGCGCTGGCGGCCTACGTCCCGCCGCTGGTGCTGGAAAATCTCGCGCGTGATTTCGGGCCGGGCGCGGAGGCGCAGGACGCCACTTTCGCGGGCGCGGTGCTCTGCACGGACATCGCCGGTTTCACCGCGCTCACGGAGCGCATGGATGCCGCCGGCCCCGGTGGCGTCGAGGAACTTTCCCGCGTGCTCAACGGCTACTTCACGGACCTCATCGACCTCATCGAAGCGCATGGCGGGCAGGTGCTGAAATTCGCGGGCGACGCGCTCGCGGCGGTCTGGACCGGCCCGGCGGAGGCGCTCGCCGAGACCGCGCAGCGCGCCGCGCAGTGCGCGCTTTTTCTCCAGCAGCAAATGCCCGCCCGCAACCCCGCGGAGGGCGCGGCGCTGACCATGCGCGTGAGCCTCGGCGCGGGCGCAGTGCGCCACATGGTGCTCGGCGGCGTGGGCTGGCGCTGGGCTTCGCGCCTCGCGGGGCCGGCGCTGGCGGACGCGCTCGGCGTCATCGCGCAGGCCGCGCCGGGCGGCGTGGTGCTGGCGCCGCGGATGGCGCGGTTGCTCGGGGAGTTGGCGCAAACGTCCGCGCTCCCCGGCGGCGGCGCGCGGCTGGAAGCGGTGGCTCCGCTCGCCATGCGCGCGGCGCCGCCGCGGTGGGTGCTGCCGCGCGATGCGGCGGCGCTTTTCGGCCACGTGCCGGCGGCCGTGCGCGACCGCATCGTGGCCGGGCAAAGCGGCTGGCTGGCGGAGTTTCGCCGCGTCTCGGTGCTCTTCATTCATGTGCCCGAAGTGGACGACGACCTCGCGCGCAGCCTCGCCCGCGCGCAGACCGTGGTGCGCGCGATCCAGGCGATGCTCGAACGTTTCGGCGGCACCGTGGACGACCTCGGCGACGACCGCGCGGGGCTCACGCTGGTCGCGGCGTTCGGCCTGCCGCCGTGGGCGCACGAGGACGACGCGGTGCGCGCGGTCCGCGCCGCCCTCGCGGTGCGGAGCGAGCTGCGCGGGCTCGGCTTTTCCCCGGCGATCGGCGTGACTGCGGGACGGCTTTTCTGCGGCGCGATCGGCAGCCCGCGGCGGCGCGCGTATTCGATGGTCGGCGATGCCATGAACCGCTGCGCGCGGCTCATGGCGCGGGCGGAAAACGACGTGCTCTGCGACCAGGCCACGCGGCAGGCGGCGGCACGGCGCATCCGCTTCGAATTTCTGCGCGCCGAGGAGCTGAAGGGTAAAGCCGGCGCGGTGGCGATCTACCGCCCGCTCGCGGAAATCGCCGCGACTCCGCCCGAGCGCCGCGGGCTGGTGGGACGCGCCAGCGAGCGCGCGCTTTTGGGCGAGCGCCTCACGGCACTGCACGCGCGGGGTGAGGCCGGGGTGGTCGTCATCGAGGGCGAGGCCGGCATCGGCAAGTCCGCGCTCGCCGCGGAGTTGCGCGCGATGGCCACGGACGCCGGGTTGCGCGTGTTCACCGGGGCGGGCGATTCGCTGGAGCGCGCGAGCGGCTACCGCGCGTGGCGCAGCGTCTTTGGCGCGGTGCTCGGTTTTCCGCCGGACGCGGATGAAACGGAGCGCGCGGAATTGCTGCGGCTGTTTGTGGCGGATCAGCCGGAGGTCGCCCGCCTCGCGCCGCTGCTCAATCCGGCCCTCGGCGTCCACCTCGCGGAAAACGACATCACGATGGAAATGACCGGCCGCTCGCGCGCCGAGGCCACCGCCGGATTGCTCATCCAGTTTCTCCAGCACGCGGCGGCCGTGGAGCCGCTCGTGGTCGTGCTGGAGGACGCGCACTGGGCGGATTCCCCCTCGCTGGCGCTGGCGCTGGAGGTGCAGCGCCGGGTGCCGCGGCTGCTCCTCGTGCTGGCCACGCGCCCGCTGGAAACCGACGCGCCGGATACGTGGACGGCGCTGGCCGCAGCCGCCGGCGCGGGCCGCATCGTCCTCGGCCCGCTCGCCGCCCCGGAGACGCTGGCGCTCGTCCGGCAGCGGCTCGGCGTGGATGCGCTGCCCGCGGCGGTCGCGCAGTTCATCTGCGCCAAAGCGGAGGGCCACCCGTTTTTTTCCGAGGAGCTGGCCTCCGCGCTGCGCGACGCCGGGCACCTCCTGGTGAGCGGGCGGAGCTGCGCGCTCGCGCCCGGCGTGCGCGATCTGGGCCGCCTGAATTTTCCGGCCACGGTGCAGGGCGTGGTCAGCGCGCGCCTCGACCGGCTCTCGGACCGCGAGCGGCTGGCGATCAAGATCGCGAGCGTCAACGGGCGCACCTTTTCGCTCCGCACGCTGCTCGCCATTCATCCCGTGGCGGCGGACCACGAGCATCTGCCCGCGTGCCTCGAACGGCTTGCGGCGCTCGCTTTCACCCAGCCCGCCGAGGCCGGCGGCGAGCTGGTTTTCGCCTTCCAGCACGCCATCATTCAGGAGGTCGCCTACGAGCAGTTGACCTATGCGCAGCGCGAGCCGCTGCATGCGCGGCTCGCGGAATTCACCGAGCAGCACGACGCCGCGAACCACCCGATGCTCGCCTACCACTGGCGGAATACGGCCACGCCTTTGCGCGCCCTCCCCCACCTCGACAGCGCGGGCGCGCAGGCGCTGGTGCGCTTTGCCAACCGCGAGGCCGCGGCCTTTCTCACGCAGGCGATCGAACTCGCGGGCCGCGCCGCGGAGCCCCAGGCCGCGCTGACTTTCGGGCGCTGGCACCGCCAGATCGGCGAGGCGCAGCACCATCTCGGGAACATCGCGGAAAGCCGGCAGTGGCTCGAAAAAGCGAAGCGCATCCTCGGCTATCCCATGCCCGCGCCGGTGCGGATGAAAATGTTCGCGCTGCCCGTGGCGGCGCTCCGCCAGTGCTGGCATCGGCTGCGCGGGCGCGGGCGCGTGGCGCGTGGCGGAGTTGCCCCCGGCGTGCTCGGCGAGGCCATCCAGGCGGACAACCAGCTCGGGGAGATCGCGTATTTTACCAACGACCTCGAGACCTCCGTCTTTCACATCATCCACGGGCTGAATCTCGCCGAGGCGCTCGGCCCCTCGCCCAAGCTCGCGGAGATGTATGCCGCCATGCTCATCCTCACCGGCGCGATGCCCCTGCCCGCGCTCGGGCGGTTCTATTTCCGGCTCACGAAAGCCGTGCTCGATCAGACCGACCGGCCGCTCACGCACGCTTACGTGGAGCAGCTCATGGGCATTTATTTCAACGGGCTCGGCAACTTCACCGAGGCGCAGCGGCGGCTCGCGTCCGCGCTGGAAACCTTTCGCCGGTTCGGTCACGGACGGCGGCTGGAGGAGTGCTGGGTGAATGTTTTCTACCTCCACTTTTATCGCGGCGAATTTGCCGGGGCGCGGGCCATTCTGGAGTGGCTCAGGGACTCCGCAAAGCGGCGCGAAGATCCGCAGACGATGGGCTGGGCGGCGATGCTCGAGGCGCATGTGGTCCTGCCCGTGGAAGGCCCCGCCGCGGCGCTGGTCGCGCTCGGCCCCGAAGTCCTGCCCGGCTGGGACCCGCTCACGGGCACCGCCTTTCACGCCGGCCGGGCGGTCGCGCATTTCCGCCTCGGCGCAATGGACCGCGCCCGCGAACACGCGCAGCTCGCGCTCGACCGCATCGCCGGCCGTCCGCCGGTGTCCTACACCGCGCTGCTCGATTGCTCGCACGTCGCGGAGGTTTTCCTCGGCCTGCTCGCCCGCGCGCAGCGCGACGGGGCGGCGACGGCGGACCTCGCGGCGCAAGCCTGCCGCGCGTGCCGGACGATGCGCGCGTTTGGCAGTTCCTTTGCCATCGGCGCCCCGCGGGCGCACCTCTGGACGGGTCTGGAGAAATGGCAGCGCGGCCGCACCGCCGCCGCCGCGCGGAGCTGGGAGCGAGGCCGCGCCGCCGCCGCGCGCCTCGGCATGCCGCACGACCGCGCGCTCATCGAGGCGCAGATGGCGGGTGCGAAAACAACGCGGTCATCCTGAGCGGAGTTCCGTGGGGGGCGAAGGCGGGACGGAACGCAGTCGAAAGCCTGCCCTGAGCGAAGTCGAATGGGGACCCCGTGAAGTCCCCAGCGACGTCGCCTGCAATTCCGCGGGCTCCTTCGACTGCACTCCGCCCGCCTTTCCGCCTCCGTTCCGCTCAGGATGACTCGCAATTAGACTTTTTAGACGCCCTCAAAGAGAGCGTCGAAAAAGTCATCCTGCTCCTGCTCTTGCTCTTGCTCCTGATCCTTCGACAGCGGGGGAAGGGAGCAAGAGCAGGAGCAGGAGCAGGAGCAGGAGGGAAGCGCGCACATCCCACCAGACCGCCTCCGCCCGTTACTTTCAGCGATTCCTCACGCCATTCCCGCCCGCCTTCGCCCGCCGGGAATTCCGTTCAGAATGACCGTGTTTTTTCACCCTACCCACCCCACCCACCACGCCGCGCTTGCGCGCGGGCGGTGCGCCGGATAGCACGCGGGGCAGGCCGTTTCCGGCCCGAAGCTCAGCAACGAAGGAACTCCCATGAAGAAAGAAAAAATCGCGATCCTCGGCGGCGGTGTCGGCGGCTGCACGGCGGCGCTCTGGCTCACCGACCCCATCCACAAAGGCAAATACGACGTGACGCTCTACCAGCTCGGCTGGCGGCTCGGCGGCAAGGGCGCGAGCGGGCGCAACCTCGATCCGAACCTCGGCCACCGCAGCGAGGAACACGGGCTGCACATCTGGTTCGGCTTTTACGAAAACGCCTTTCGCACCATCCGCAAAGCCTACGCGGAGATGGGGCCGAACGGGCCGTTCAAGACTTGGAACGACGCTTTCAAAGGCGTGAGCGAGGGCGTGGTCGCGGACCACCACGCGGGGCCGTGGGACTTCTGGTGCTACCGCTTTCCGGCGGACGATCAGGAACCGGGCGACGGTGCGCCGCCGCCCAGCCTGTGGGCGATTTTCCGCCGCGGCATCGAGTGGGTCGTCGCGAATATTGATGCCAACGCCACCCTCCTGAACGCCCTGCCGACGCCGGCCACGCCCATCCATGCGCCGGAAAACGCGGGCGGGATTTTGGGGAAAATAGGCGACCTCGCCGCCGAGGTCGCCGGGGAGATCGGGCACCTCGCCGCGGAGGTCGTGGACGAAGTGGCAACCGTTTTCGCGCACACCCACATCCACCGCGCGCTCAATACGCTGCGGGCGCTGCCGCTCGATCCGCTGAATCTGCGCGCGCTCGATCTGCTCAACGTCGCCAACGACCTGTTCAAATTCCTCCGCCATCTCCACGACAAGATCACCGTGGAAATGCTGGCGGCGGACAACAACCTCGCGCGCCTCGTTTACATGCTCGATGCCAGCGTCACGGCGCTGCGCGGGATGATCGCCGACGGCGTGCTCTTTCGCGGCTTTGACTCGCTCGACGACGTGGAATTCCTGACCTGGATGGAGCAGCACGGCGCGCGTTTTCACACCCTGGAAAGCCCCGTGCTCAAAGGACTCTACGACCTCGCCTTTGCCTACGAAGACGGCGCGAGCGGCGCGGCGGCGAAGC
>JAYWEB010000047.1:0-2336 GCA_043779575.1 Chthoniobacter sp.
CGCGCGTCCAGCCACTGCTGCGCGCGGACGCACCACGGGCACCAGATTTTGACGTAAAGCTTCAGGGACATGCGGCGCGCAGACTAGCGGGCCGGGCGGGGGGCGTCAAATGACCGGGGCTAGAACCGCCCCGGCGTCGCCGTGCCGAGGGTGACCGCCGCGGTCTGCCGGCCCACGGCTTTCGTGAGATGCGTGTCGAGGTGCTGCGCGGTGGTGGCGGCAGCGCGGCCCAGCTCGGTGTAGCGGCCGAGTTCGTCGGCGAGCTGGCGCAGGATGGTGAGCGCTTCCGCGCGCTGGGTGTCGGCCAGGGCTTGGATCGCCGCGAGGCGGAAAATGGTGCCGGTGCGGACTTCGCGCGCCCACTTGGGCAGCATGTCGAGCGCGATGTCCGGGTAGTAGCGGGCGATGCCGTAGAGCGCGTAGTGCCGGGTGGCGAGGTCGCCGCTGGCGAGTTCGTTTTTCCAATACTCCCAGTCGGTCTCAGCGGTGAGGCCGTAGTAGCGCATCGCCGCGGGGCGTGCCTGCGGGTCGATCATCGCCTCGATCTTGAGCTGCGGGTCGATGCTCATCGCCACCTCGGCGTCCCGGCGTCCGGTCTCGCGGAGCGCGAGCAGCGCGGCGACGACATCGGCGGTCTCGGCGCGAAAAGCGGTGGTGTCGAAGCGGCTGCGCAACTGCCCGCCGACGGCGCTGAACTTGGCGACGGCGCTGAGCGGCAGGTTCTCCGTGGTGGCGAGGACGGCGGTCTGGATCGCGCCGGGCGTGAAGTCGGGATGATCCTGGATGTAGCCGAGCAGCGGGTCGAGTTGCGGCGCGGGGTTGAGCGTGATGCGGTAGGCGGCTTCGGCGAGCTTATTGCTGGAGCGGAGCGCCGCCGTTTGCAGGGCCAGCTCCCCCGTTTTCCCCGGAGCCAGCGCGAGCACGCCGGGGCGCACCACGATCACGGCATTGCGGTCATTGAGAAGAATCTGGCCGGCCGCCACGCGCACGGTGCGCACGGTTTCGCCGGGGTTGAAAATGCGCACGCGGGCGGCTTCGCGGCCATTGCCGCCGATCTCCGCCTGGAGCACGCCCTGCCGCAAACCGTCCGCCAGATCCAGGCTCGGAGGCGCGACCGCGGCCACCGGGCTGCCGGGTTCGTGGCTCGCCGTGGACGCCGCCACGGCGAGCGCGACGAGTGCGGCCTCTTTCAGCGACGGCGAAGGCAGGGACAGGCGGGCCTTTCCCGAGAAAAGGCAAAATCCACCGACCGCGACCGCCGGAAGAAGAACCGCGCAGAGAATTTTCGTCTTCATTACCCTCTGGAGAAAGCAGTCCGCTTGCCAGTGGGGGAAATTACTTGTCCCCGCCGCACCGGCCACCCTCCCCACGTCCTACAACTCAAAAAACGACGTCAGCCTTTGCAAAAACCCGGCGGTGTATTCTTTCTGCTTGGTGCTGATGTGCTCCTGTCCGGCGGTCGAAGCGAGGATGCCTTCGGTTTCCATCCGGCGCTGCGCGAGGAGCCCGCCGAGTTTCTGCACCAGCACTTCGTTGTGCTGCAAAAATTCCGCGATCACCGGCTTCGCAATCTCCCACATTTCACAGTCCCTCCGCGCCACCACCGTGGCGCTGCGCGGCTCGCCGGTGAGGAGCGACATCTCCCCGCAGTAATCGCCGTCGCGCAGCGTCGCCACGCGCGTGCTTTGGCCGCCCGCACCGATGAGCACATCCGCCTCGCCGTGGAGCAGGATGAACATGGACTCGCCCGCCGCGCCCTGCTGGATGACTTTCTCGCCGCGCCCGAAGCGGAGCAGGCGCGCGGTGGCGAGGAGCTTGTCCACCTGCGCGTCGTCGAGGAGCTGGAGGAAAGGCTGCTTGCGCACCGTCATGCGGGCCGCGGCGAGCGCATCCGGGCGGCTCGCTTTTTTCCGGTCGATCTGGAGCGTGCGGATGGGGAAAGGGATGGTGAGGCCGTGGCGCTGCGCGGCATACCAGACGTTCGTGCGGATGGCATCGACGATGTCGTTGTAGCGCGACTCATCCTCGAGCCAGAACTTGATCTCGTAGAGCACCGCGGAGTCGCCGAAGTCTTTCAGATAGACCTTGGGCGGCGGGGCGACGAGCACGCCGGGCGCCTCCGCGGCGGCGCGGGCCATGATGTCTTTCACAAAGTTCGGCGGCGTGCCGTACTCGAAGCCGACGCTCAGCCGGATGGCATGCTGGCGCGTCGGGTAGGTGAGGTTCGTGATCGCGGCGCCGACGATCATCTTGTTCGGGATGTCGAGGTAGATGTCGTCGTTGGTGCGCAGCCGCGTGGAGCGCCAGTTGACCTCGATGACCTCGGCATGCTGGCC
>JAYWEB010000048.1:0-5812 GCA_043779575.1 Chthoniobacter sp.
CCGCGCTTGGAGGCCAACGGCCTCACCCATGCCAGCCCAGGGCAACGCCCTGGGAACGACATCCAGAGCGAGCGAGCCCTGAAGGGGCGGGACAAAATCGTGCGCCCCACTGTGTGTCGCCCTTTCAGGGCTGGCTCGTTTTTTCACTCTTTCCCAGGGCGTTGCCCTGGGCTGGCTTGTCGTCGCACCTTTGGTGCTGCAAAGCGGCGTCCGGACTAAACGCGGGCCGTTTGGCACCGCCGCCGTAACCCGAGCACCGCGCTGCCGAAGAGCCAAAGCGCGAGCGACCCCGGCTCCGGCACGGCGAGGTTGTCGATCGCAAAGGCCGTCGCAGTCGGGCCGAAGGTGATCTTCGCGCTGGTGAAATAATCCGTGCTGCCGATGCCCGCAAAGCCGCCGTCGAAGAAGAACGGAGGTGTCGGATCGGGCACGCCGGGATACGTGAGCGAGCCGAGATTGGTCAGGCCGTTAAAGACGGTGATGGTGACGGCATTCGCGGCCGGGGTGAAATCGAGGATGGCAAAGCCAAATCCGAAGCTGTGGACGGGGATGGGCATCGTCACCGTCAGCGCGTAAGTCGCCGGGCTATAGCTGCCGCCCGACTGAGCGGTCGGGGTGGTGATGTTCGTCGTCGAGCCGGGGCCACCGTTGGACACCGTCGCGTTGGGGATGTTTTCGGAAAAACCAAAACCTTTGATCGTCAGGCCGTTGATCGGCGTGGTGAGGCTGACCTCGCCGAAATTGACGATCCCGCCGGCATCGAGAAACGGCGGCGAAAGTGTGGCGGCGGACAGCGCGACGAGGCCGGCATGGCTGGAAGCGGAACCGGCCAGAGCAATTCCCGCCGACAGGAGCAAGGCGGAGAAGACTCGCTGAGGGAAAGTTTTCATAGGAATGGGATGACGGTTTCGGCTCACAAGGACGGCGTTGATTACGGTGGCAGACGCCCTTGGTCAAGGGGTGCTGCACATTTTATCCGCGGCGCTGACCGCAAACCTAACCGCCCGCCACGATCCGCACGATCTCCACCCGGTCGGCCTCGGCCAGCGGACGCTCCGGCCACTCGTCGCGGCGGAGCGCCAGGCCATTGTGCTCCACCAGCGTGACGGCGGCGGGCAGGCCGAGTTCGGCGACGAGTTCCGCGATATGCGTGGCGCGGGCGATCTCGCGGGACTCGCCGTTGAGGACGATTTTCACGGCGCGAGGATGGCGCGGTCCCAGTCTTTCCAGACCGCCTCGAAGCCGCGCGTCTGGAGCAGCGCGGCGATCTGCGCGGCGGAGCGTTCGTCCGCGATTTCAAACTGCCCGGTCGCGCCGGTGTCGGGCGCGACTTCGGTGGGCGCGACCGCTTTGCCACGGACCGTGAGGTGCAGATCGGCGCGGCCCTGGCCGGTGTAGCCGCCGGGTTCGGTGTGGCTGCCGGCGCTCATCATGGTGATGCCGAGCGGCAGCAGCGCGTCGCGCAAAGCGGCGGGCTCGCGCGTGCTGAGGACGATGCCGACCTGCGGAAAGCACAGCCGCAGCGCGCAGATGAGCTGGATGAAAGCGCGATCCGCCAGCGGATGCCGCGGCGCAAATTCCCCCGCGCACGGGCGCAGCCGCGGCACGCTGACGGTGAACTGCGCGCGCCAGCAGACGCGCAGCAAATGCTCCAGATGCGCGGCCAGCGCCAGCGCCTCCGCGCGCCATTCCACGAGGCCAAAAAGCGCGCCGATCCCGATGCGCCGGAAGCCGCCCGCATACGCGCGCTCCGGGCACGCCAGCCGCCAGTCGAAATCCTTTTTCGGCCCCGCCGTGTGCATCGCCGCGTAGGCCGCGCGGTCGTACGTTTCCTGATACACGATCAGCCCCTCCGCCCCAGCGGCCACGAGCGCCGCGTAGTCCGCCACCTCCATCGGCGCGACCTCCAGCGCGATGCTCGGGATCTCTTTCACCAAAGCGCGCACGCACTCCGCGAGGTAGCCGTTCGAGACGAATTTCGGATGCTCGCCCGCGACGAGCAGGAGATTGCGAAAACCCTCCGCCGCGAGATGCCGCGCCTCGGCGACCACCGCCGCGATGTCGAGCGTCACGCGGAGGATGGCGTTGTCGCGCGAGAAGCCGCAGTAGGCGCAGTTGTTGATGCACTCGTTGGAAAGATAGAGCGGCGCGAAAAGGCGGATCGTCCGTCCGAAATGGCGGCGCGTCACCGCGGCGGATGCGCGGGCCAGCGCGCCGAGCGCGGTGTCGTCCAGCGGCTCCAGCAGCGCGCTGAACCGGCGCAGGAGCGCGGATTTTTGCGGCGGGAAAATTTGGTCGGCGAGCGTCATGGAGCGGGTGGGGCGGGAATATGCGGGCCGCTCCTGCGCTTGTAAACAGGACGCGCGGCGGGGTGGCGGGGCGGCTGGAAAAAACCTGCCGTCATTCTTCACTGCGTTTCGCCCCCCGCCTTCGCCCGCGGCGAAACTGCGTTCAGGATGACCGCCGGTTGTTTCGGGCGGGCGCAACACGGCCGCGCTACGCCGTCGTTCCGTGTGCAGATAGGCCAGCGAAATGGCCTGCGGAACTGCGCCTCCGCTCCGCTCGAAACTCCCGGCTTTCCGCGCTTGCGCGAGGTGCGGCGGGCGCTAGCATGCGCGCCTGTCCCGAGCACCCATCGCAGGTGTTCGGGACTTTCCCTGCAACGTCGCAACCATCCCTATTTAACCATGTCTAATACGATCCTCGTCGGCGCCCAGTGGGGCGATGAAGGCAAAGGCAAGATCATCGATTTTCTCACCGAGGAGGCGGACATCGTGGTGCGCTCGCAGGGCGGCAACAACGCGGGCCACACCGTCATCGTGGCCGGGACAAAGTATGTGCTGCACCTGATTCCGTCGGGGATTCTGCGGTCGCAAAAAATGTGCGTGATCGGCAATGGCGTGGTCATCGATCCCGTGGCGGTGGCCAGGGAAATCGACGGGCTGCGGGCGGCGAAGATCAAGGTGACGAAAGACAATCTGATGATCAGCGACTGCGCGCATCTGGTGCTGCCGTATCACCGCGCGCTGGATGAGCAGCGGGAGCTGAAAAAGGGCAAGGGGAAGATCGGCACGACGAAGCGGGGTATCGGCCCGGCCTATGGCGACAAGGCGGCGCGCGTGGGGCTGCGGATGGCCGACCTGCTGCAGCCGGAGCTTTTCACCGCGAAGCTGAAAGCGCGGATGAATGAGAACAACGCGGTGCTCAAGGCGCTCGGGGCCGCGCCGCTCAATGTGAAGGCGGTGACGGCGGCATATCTGGAGGCGGGCAAGGCGCTCGCGCCCTTTGTGGGCAATACCGTGGTCTATCTGCACGAGGCGCTTAAGGCGGGGCGCGAGATGCTTTTCGAGGGCGCGCAGGGGACGTTTTTGGACATCGATCACGGGACGTATCCGTACGTCACGTCGTCGAACACCACGGCGGGCGGCGCCTGCACCGGCTCGGGCGTGCCGCCGCACCGGATGGACCGCGTGCTCGGGGTGATGAAGGCCTACACGACGCGCGTGGGCGAGGGGCCGTTTCCGACGGAAAATGAGGGGCTGTCGCGGATGCTGCACGGGATGGGCCGGGAGTTCGGCGCGACCACGGGGCGGGCGCGGCGCTGCGGGTGGTTCGACGCGGTGGCGGTGCGCTACGCGGGGATGATTAATGGCATCGACGAGATCGCCGTGACGAACCTCGACGGGCTGGACGCGCTGGATTCGATCAAGGTCTGCACGCATTACAAACTCGGGAAAAAAACGCTGGAGGTGCCGCCGTCGGATTTCCAGCAGCTCGAAAAGTGCGTGCCCGTTTACGAGAACCTCCCCGGCTGGGAAAGGCCGACGCATGAGGCGAGGATTTTCGCCGATCTGCCGAAGCGCGCGCAGGAATATCTGCACCGCATCGCGAAGCTCTCCGGCGCGAAACTCCGCATCGCCAGCGTGGGGCCGAACCGGGATCAGACGATCGTCGTATGAAGGATGAAGACGGAAGGATGAAGGATGAAGTGATCGGGCGGCTGCGCCGCAACCGCGGCCGGGAACTCGCGCACGCGGAAGCCTTCATCCTTCACCCTTCCGCCTTCATCCTTCCATGACCGTCCCGCGCCACATCGCCATCATCATGGACGGCAATGGCCGGTGGGCGAAAGAGCGCGGGCTGCCGCGGATCGCCGGGCACGAGCGGGGCGCGGAGGCGGTGCGCGCGGTCACGGAGGCGTGTGTGGAATTGGGCGTGGGATTCCTGACGGTGTATGCGTTTTCCACGGAGAACTGGAAGCGCCCCGCCGCGGAGGTCGCCGCGCTGTGGGTGCTGCTCGAGCATTTCATCGCGCAGGAAACGCCCACGCTGATGAAGAACAACGTGCGGCTCCAAGCCATCGGGCGGCTGCACGAGCTGCCGGAGAGCTGCCAGCAGGCGCTCGCCGCCGCGGTGGCGCAAACGGCGGGCAACACCGCCACCACGCTGGTGCTGGCGCTGAACTACAGCAGCCGCACCGAGATCGTGGACGCCGTGCGCGCACTGAGCGCGGAGGTCGCCGCGGGCCGGCTCTCCGCCGAGGAGATCGTGGCCGAGAAGATCAGCGCCCACCTTTACACCCGCGCCATCCCCGACCCCGACCTGCTCATCCGCACCTCCGGCGAGATGCGGCTTTCAAATTTTCTGCTCTGGCAACTGAGCTACACCGAGATCGTCGTCACCGGGAAACTCTGGCCCGATTTCGGCAAAGACGACTTGCGGGCCGCCATCGCGGAGTTCAATGGACGGGAACGCCGCTTCGGCGGGCGCTGATTGTTTTCATGGATAAACCTCAAACCATTCTGGTCGTTGATCCCGAGACGGATTTTCTCGAATGGGTGCAGCACCAGCTCGGCTCGGCGACCACGCGGGTCATCACCGCCATGACGAGCGACCAGGGTTTCAAAGCCTTCTGCCGCGAGATGCCCGACGTGCTGCTCGCCGAGACGCATCTCTCGCCCTTCAACGGCCTCGACCTGCTGGTGAAAGTGCGGCAGCGCGACCCAAACGCCATCGTCGTGCTGATGAGCGGCTTTGGCACCACGCAGTCGGTCATCGAGTCGATGAAACTCGGCGCGTTCGATTTCATCCGCAAAGAGACCCTGCCCTTCACGCTGAAGGTCGTGATCGACGCCGCGCTCAAGGCGCAGGCCGAGATGAAATCGGCCACGACTTTCAAGCCGCAGCTCACCGTCGAGGAGCACCAGGACTCCATCGTCGGCAAGTCCGCCGCGATGCAGCAGGTTTTCAAAATGGTCGGGCGCGTGGCCCACAGCGAGGCGCCCGTGATGATCACCGGCGAGAGCGGCACCGGCAAAGAACTCGTCGCCCGCGCGATCCATCATTACAGCGGGCGCAACACCAAGGCCTTCGTCGCCATCAACTGCGCCGCCATCCCTGAGCAACTCCTGGAGAGCGAGCTTTTCGGCCACGAAAAAGGCGCGTTCACCGGTGCGGTCGGGATGCGCGTCGGGCGTTTCGAGCAGAGCCACGGCGGCACGCTTTTCCTCGACGAAATCGGCGACATGCCGCTCGCGCTCCAGGGGAAAATCCTGCGCGTGCTGCAGGACGGGGAGTTTTCCCGCGTGGGCGGAAACACCACGCTGAAAGCCGACGTGCGCATCGTGGCGGCGACGAACAAGAACCTCGAGCAGGAAGTCGCGCAGAAGACCTTCCGCGAGGATCTTTTCTACCGGCTGAACGTCGTCCGCGTGCAGCTCCCGCCGCTCCGCCAGCGCCGCGAGGACGTGCGGCTGCTCGCCGAGTATTTCCTCCAGAAAGTGGCCGTGAAAAAACTCCTGCCGCGCCTCCA
>JAYWEB010000049.1:0-5810 GCA_043779575.1 Chthoniobacter sp.
ACCACCTGCCGCGCCGCCCACCCCCGCCCGCCCGCCCACCCCAAGCCCGCACTCGCCATCCACCGCCGCCCGCGCTACATCTGCGCGCCTCCATCTCCATCCACCCCGCCACATGATCCGTTTCCTCGTCCGCCTTTTTCTCCTCGTCATCATGCTGCTCCTCGCCGCGCTGGTGTATGCCTTCTGGCCGCGCACCGGCGACATGCGGGGCTTCGATGCCGACGCCGTGGCGCGACTCGAGACCGTGACGTGGCGCGACTACTACGAGCGCGACTACAAGGACCTCACCCTCCAGCTCTACAAGCTGCACCACGATCTGTATCACTTCTCCCCGGCCGACAGCGTGCAGCTCGCGATCGCCGCGGCCAATGCCGCCAAGTATTTCCAGCCCACCACCAGCCGCGAGGACGCCCAGATCGCCCTGCCGGAACTCATCAAGTATTACAGCATCCTGCGCGACAAATCCGGCGAGCGCTTCGACTCCGCGAAGGTCGCCGCCAGCGAACTCGACTGGTGGCAGATCCGCCGCGAAACCAACGCGCCCGAAAAATACGGCGCGACCATCGCCCGCGTGACCGAGGAACTCTTTGGCACCGCCAATCCCTCCATCACCCAAGCCGCCCTCGAGCGCGCCCGCATGATGCGCTACCGCGATGACCGGCGCGACGGCAAGATGCAGGCCTCCGACTGGACGCACATCGAGCAGCACCTCATCGAGTCCTACCGCGAGTTGAAAAAGGGCCTCGCCCTCACGCCCTGAGCGCGGCGCTGGCCCAGCGAGGAAACGCGCACGCTTTAACCCCGGCACGACATGCAACCCATCGACGCGCACGTCCACATCGTCGGCAACGGCGCGCGCGGGAGCGGCTGCTGGCTGCGGCTCGGCGGGCGGCACCGCTGGCTCGCGAAATTCATGCTCCGGCACCTCGGCCTGCCGCAGGACACCACGCAGCCGGACTTCGATGAAATCTACGTGGACCGCCTGCTCGCGCTGGTCCGCGGCTCCTCGCTCGGCGCGGCCGTCATCCTCGCGCAGGAACACGTTCACGATGAGCGCGGCGGGATCATGGCCGGCACCGGCTCCTTTCACGTCCCGAACGACTACGTCCTCGCGCTCGCGCGGCGGCACGCGGAATTTCTCCCCGCCGTCTCCATCCACCCCGCGCGCCCCGACGCGCTGGACGAACTCGACCGCTGCCTCGCCGGCGGCGCCGTCATGCTCAAGCTCCTGCCCAACTGCCACAACGTCGATTGCCGCGACCGGCGCTACACCCGCTTTTGGGAAAAGATGGCCGCCGCCGGGCTGCCGCTGCTCGCCCACACCGGCGGCGAAAACACCGTCCCCGTGGTGCGCCCCGAGTTCGCCGACCCGCGCCATCTCGAGCATCCGCTCGCCTGCGGCGTCACCGTCATCGCCGCGCATTGCGCCACGCGCAGCGGCCTGCGCGATCCCGATTATTTTCCCGCGTTCGCGGAAATGACCACGCGCTTTCCCAATCTTTACGGCGACAACAGCGCCTTCAATCTCCCGATGCGCGGCGAGCACACCCGCGCCGCCGTGCGCGAACCGCTCGCCTCCCGCATGATCTACGGCAGCGATTTCCCCGTCCCGATCATGGGTCTCTGGTCGTGGCTGCGCCGGTTCATTGATTGGGAAACCTACCGCCGCTGGGAGCGCCACCCGAACGCCCTCGAACGCGACTACCAGCTCAAGCGCGCGATGGGTTTTTCCGAGGAATCCTTCACCCGCCTCCACGGCTTGCTCCGCCGCACGGCGTGAAAGTGCGCGCGCTCCACCCGATCCTCGCCGCGTGCGCGCTGCTCTTTCTCGCGTCCGGGCTCGCCCGCGCGGAAGCGCTGCGCGCCGAGTTTTCCCCGCTCACCCTCCGCCCGCGCACGAACGCTCCGGCGATCTTTGACCTCAAGCTGCACCGCCAGGGCGGCGGCCTGCTCGAGGGCGCGCTCGAAATCACATTCGCCGCGAGCGGCGAGGTGCTCTTTCGCCAGAGCCTGCCGGACCTCACGCTCGCCGCGGGGGCGCAGTCTTTCCGCGTCGTCACGCCGCCGTTTCCGCAGCACGGCATTTACTCCGGCATCGAGGCCCGGCTGCGCTTCATCGCGAAATCGGGCGCGGTCGATCTCGGGAGTTTCCCGGTCGAGGCGGAGCGCCGCGGGCAGCGCCATTCGGTCATCGCGATTTGCGACGGGCGCGGCTCGGGCGGACGCGATTCGGCGCTCTGGCAGAGCCTGCGCCGCGAAAACCTTTTCCCCGCCGCGTCGAATGTCAGCACCGTGCTCACCACGTCCCCCGTGTTTCTCGCCCCCGAGGATTTTCCGGCCCACCCGCTCGCACTTTTCGCGTTCGACCTCGTGCTGCTCGACGGCGACGGCTTCGCCCTGCTCCGCGAGAAACAGCTCGCCGCGCTGACCCGCTGGGTCGAGGCCGGCGGCAGCGTTTGCGTGCTGCCGGCGGCTGGGTTGAAAGACGAGCACGTCCGGTTTCTCGACGCCTTCGCCGACGCGAAAAATCCCGCGCCCACCCACCTCTCGGAGACCGGCGAATGGCAACCCGCCGACGACGCGCCGGGCCGGCGATACGCGGGGCTCGGGAGGGTCGTCATCGCGCGGCGGCCGGGCGACGACGCGCTGCGCGGCGATGACTGGCAGCGGGCGGCGGCGTTTTTGTGGAAGATGCGCGGGACCATCTCCGCGCAGTTTCTGGCCGGCACGGCCTCGCTTCCGCCGAAGATCGCCTGGGAGGAGCAGCAGGAAGCGTCCACCCGTCGCGAAAGGATCGACAAATTTCTGCAACCACTCCTCCCGCTCTCCACCCGCCTCATCGCGCCGGGCACCATCGCGCTGATCCTCGGCGGCTTTCTCCTCGTCGTCGGGCCGCTCGATTGGTTCGCGCTCGGCGCACTCCGGCGGCGGCGCTGGACGTGGATCGTTTTCCCGCTGGCCGCGGCGAGTTGCGCGGGGCTGGTCATCGAGGTGGCGGGCCGTTCGCTGGGCCGCGAGGATCATCGCTCCGCGCTCGTCATCACGGATGTGGGTCCCGGCGGGCGGGTGCTGCGCGCAAGCCGGATCGAGCTGCTGCTCACCGCGCGCAATCGCGACACGCAGACGGAATTCCGCCACGCCTTCGCCATTCCCGCCGTGCTCGGGACCGGCCGCTTCAACCAGCGCGGCGACGAGGGAAATTCCGCACCCGTTTCCTTCTCCGGGCAGATGCCGTCGCGCCACACCATGCGCCAGCAGCTCCGCCAGTGGACGCCGCAATTCAACCGCGTGACCTCGCTGGAAGCGACCGGTGCGCCGGACCCGGCGATTCCCTGGGCCGAGATCGAAACCACGCTGACCGCGGGCGGAGATCGCCAGGCCAAACTGCGCGCCCTCAGCAACCGCCAACCCGGTTTAACGCCCTATCTTCTGCACGGCGAAGAGACCCCCGAAATCACGGGCTTGGCCGAACTCTGCCGCGGACCGAAGTCCGGCCTCGCGGGCTTTTTCTCCCACAGCTCGCCCGACGCCTCCGCCGACGCCGGCGACCTGCCGCTCCTCGACCCCGGCGATCCCCACGAGTGGCTGCTCGTCATTTCCCAAACCACCCCGGACGGCGTGCATCTGTACCGCCGACTTTTTAGAACGGATGACTGAATGAACCCACCTGCGCCCACACCCGAGACTCCGCCGCCGCCGCTGGTGTCGGTCGAAAATCTGCACGTCAGCTACGGCAAGACGCACGCCGTGCGCGAACTGTCGTTCAGCATCCAGCGGGGCGAAATATTCGGATTCATCGGCCCGAATGGCGCGGGGAAAACTTCGACGATCAAGGTGCTGGCGACGCTGCTGAAGCCGACGGGCGGGCGGGCGCTGGTGGCCGGGCTGGACGTGGCGCGCGAGCCGCACGCGGTGCGGCGGAAGATCGGCTACATGCCGGATTTTTTCGGCGTCTATGACGACCTCACGGCGAGCGAGTATCTCCACTTCTTCGCCGCGGCTTACAAAATCCCGTCGGCCAAACGGCGCGTGCTCATCGGCGATGTGCTGGCGCTGACCGACCTCACGGAAAAGCACGACGCGCCGGTGGACGCGCTTTCGCGCGGGATGAAACAGCGGCTCGGCCTCGCGCGCGTCCTTTTGCACGATCCCGATCTGCTGCTGCTCGACGAGCCGGCGAGCGGGCTCGATCCGCGCGCCCGCATCGAGATGCGCGAACTTTTGAAAGAGCTGCAGACGATGGGCAAAACGATCATCGTCTCCTCGCACATCCTCCACGAGCTGGCGCAGTTTTGCACCCACATCGGCATCGTGGAGCGCGGGCAAATGGTGGCGAATGGCTCGCTCGCCGACATCTATCGCGCGCTCAGCCTGCGCCGCACCGTGCATGTGCAGCTCGCCAACCAGACGCCCGAACTCGCCGCAAAAATCCGCGCGCTCCCGCATGTGGCCGGCGTGGACGAGCAGCCCGACCGCCTGGCCGTGCAGCTCCGCGAGGACGAGATGAGCGCCGAGGATTTGCTCGATGCCATCCACGCGCTCGGCGCCCGCATCCGCATGTTCCAGCCGGATGCGATGGATATGGAAACGGCGTTTATGAAGCTCACGGAGGGGAAGACGGCGTGAAGAAAGGGGCTGGGATAACTCGGGATAGCGTCCGCACCGGGCTCCGGGTGGAGCACTCGACCCGAGTGCTGTCCCCGGCGACCCGCCGGGGACACGGAGGACGCGCGGCTTCGGGGAGAGGCTTCCATGATCGGCAAGCGGCGGCGGGCGGCGGCGCGCTCACGGTCTTCGCGGCGGGTCGCCGCGAAGGGCACTCGGGTCGAGTGCTCCACCCGGCATTTGCGGCGGCGCATCATCCGGAGGGGTCGGCGCGGTGACTGCGCTGCTTCGCTGCTTCTCTTTCCCGCTGCTCGCCAAGGAGCTGACGGAAACCGCGGCGCGGCGGCGCACTTATGTGCTGCGGGTGGTTTATGGGCTGCTGCTTTTCGCGGTCTTCGCGCTGAATCTCCCGTATCAGTTGCAGCACGGAAACCTCGATCCGCTGGCGATCATGGGCGTGGGGCGGGACATGCTGGAGGTCATTTTCGGCATCCAGTTCTTCGGCATCGCGCTCTTTCTGCCGGCGATGATGTGCGGGCGCATCGCGGAGGAAAAGGAGCGCGACTCGCTGGTGCTGCTCTTTCTCACCGACCTCGGCCCGTGGTCCATCGTCCTGCAAAAATTTCTCGGCGGCCTCGTGCCGATGCTCTCCTTTCTCCTCCTCGCCCTGCCGCTCGGCGCCATCGCCTACGCCTTCGGCGGCGTGACCACCGACGGGCTCGTCATCGGCCTCTACGCGCTGCTCCTCGGCTGCCTGCAAGTCGGCGCGCTCGCGCTGATGTGCTCCGCCTTTTGCCGCACCCCGGTCGCGGCGCTGATGTCCACGTATCTGCTTGCCGCGGCGTTCTACTTTGGCCCGGTGCTGCTTTCCGAATTGTCCGGGCTGGTGCTGGGACGCGCATGGCGGCTTTCGGACAGGCAAACCGCCATCCACATCCCACCGGCGCTCCTTTTTGACAGCGCCAGCGACACCTTGGCGGAATTGCTGGTCCGCAGCATCCCCATCCTCGGCTCCATCGCCGTCTTCCTGCTCCTCGCCCGCGTCTTCCTTGTCCGCCGCGCGTTTACTCCGGCCTCGAGTTTCTTTCTCCGCCTTTTTCGCAAACTCGATGGCGTGATGCACCGCGCGAACCGCATCACCGGCCACCGCATGCTCCTCCGCGACGCGCGCAGCCTGCCCGGCGACGACCCCATCGCCTGGCGCG
>JAYWEB010000050.1:0-14740 GCA_043779575.1 Chthoniobacter sp.
GCATGAAGTTCGCGAAGGCGGGACGCATTCGCCAACACGCGGGACGCGCGTGCTCCCCGGAAGCATGACCGCGCCCGCTGAAACCCCGCGGGACCGCAGCGGGCCGGTCGTGTTTTTTTGCGCGCTCCTCGGCGAATTCGCCTGCCTGCTGTGGGCGCTGAAGGCTGGCGACCTCAGCGTTCCCGGCCACCCCGCGCGGCTCGTCGGCGCGCTGCTCGGGGCCGGCGTGTGCTTCCTGCTCGCCGTCCGTTTTTTTCCGAAAGGCCGCGCGCAACATCAGGCGGTTCTGTTTTGGTTGGTCGCGCTCGCGCTCCGCGTCGTGATGCTGCCGATGGAGCCGGGCGACGATTTCTGGCGCTACCTGTGGGAGGGCCGCATCCAGCAGCACGGCTTTAATCCTTACTTGGAAAGCCCCGATTCCCCGCAGCTCGTCGCGCTCCGCGATGCCGGATGGGGCAAAATCAATCACCCAAAATCACCGGCGATCTACCCGCCCGCGACCGAACTGCTTTTCGCCGCGCTCGCCCGCGTCGTCCCCGCCACGGCGCACTCGCCGGGGTCGGTGCTGCTTTTCAAAATCGTCTTCCTCCTCGCCGACCTCGGCACGGCCGGCCTGCTGCTCCTGCTCTTACCAAACTCATACCGGAGCGCCGCGTGGTATGCGTGGAATCCCGCTGTCGTCTTCGCTGGCGCGGGCGCGGGACATTTCGACAGCCTCATGCTCCTGACGCTCACCGCCGCGGTCTTCGCGCTGCACCGTGCGACCAGCGCGGACGCCGCCCGCCCGGCGTGGTCGTGGTCGCTCGTCAGCGCCGCATGTCTCGGGCTCGCCATCGCCTGCAAACTCATCCCGATTTTTCTCCTCCCCGTCTGGCTCTTTGCGCTGCGCCGCCGCGCCGCCGCACTGCTCCTCAGCGTCGGCCTCCCCGCGGCGCTCACGCTGCCGTATGGCGGCCCCGCCGTGGTGCTGCGGCCGCTGCTCACCTTCACCGAGATCACCCGTTTCAACGACCTCGTCTGGGGCTGGATCGAAGCCGTCACCATCCGCAATCCGTATGGCCGCAACTGGCCGTTCACCCTCGCGCTCGCGCTCGCCGTCAGCGTCATCGTTTGGAAATTTCGCGCCGACTGGCGGCGCAGCGCGCTCTGGGTGCTCGGCGCCGCGCTGCTGTTCAGCCCGGTGGTGCATCCGTGGTATGTCACCTGGATTTTGCCCCTCGCCGTCTGGCGCGGACAGACCGCCTGGACCATCCTCTCCCTCTCCGCGCTCACCGCCCTGCTGCTGTGGGAAACCACCCCGCTCTGGACCGCGTGGCAACCCAACTTTCTCACCCGCTCCCTAGTCGTGCTCCCACCGCTAACCGCCTGGCTCATCCAAGGAAAAATCCTAAATCCTAAATCCTAAATCCTAAATTTCTTGAGCCTCCGCACCGCCGATTACGACTTCACCCTCCCGGACGAACTCATCGCCCGGCACCCGCTCCCGCGCCGCGAGGACTCACGCATGCTGGTCCTCCACCGCGCCGAGCAGCGCCTCGAGCACTGCCAGTTTAGCGACTTCTCCGGCTTCCTCCGCCCCGGCGACCTCGTGGTGCTCAACGACACCCGCGTCATCCCCGCGCGCGTTTTCTCCGACGACGGCGGACGCATCGAATTCCTCTTCCTCGAACTCCTCCGCGAGCACGTCTGGAAATGCCTCGTCAAACCCGGACGCAAGATGCGCCTCGGCGCGACCGTCACGGTCCGCGGCACCACCGGCGTGGTCATCGGCATCGAGCAGGAAGGCGAGCGCATCATCGAATTCCGCGGCCCCATCGACCTCGACGCCGCGGGCGAACTCCCCATCCCGCCCTACTTCAACCGCGCTGTCGAACCCGCCGACGCCGAGCGCTACCAGACCGTCTTCGCGCGCGAACGCGGCGCCGTGGCCGCGCCCACCGCCGGCCTGCATTTCACGCCCGAGTTGCTCGCGCGGATTCCGCACGCCTTCCTCACGCTGCACGTCGGCGTCGGCACCTTCCGCTCCGTGCTCACCGACGACCTCAGCGCCCACCGCATGCACGCCGAGCGCTTCCACGTTTCCGAGGAAAGCGCCCGCGCCATCAATGCCGCGCAGCGCCTCGTCGCCATCGGCACCACCAGCGCCCGCGTTCTCGAAACTTGCGGCCGGCCCGCCGCCGCGCGCTCCGGCAGCACCGACATCTTCATCCACCCGCCCTACCAGCCGCGGGCCGTCGGCGCGCTGCTCACGAATTTCCATCTCCCGCAAAGCACCCTCCTCATGCTCGTCAGCGCCCTCGCCGGCCGCGAATTCGTGCTCCGCGCCTACGCCGAAGCCATCCGCGAGCGCTACCGCTTTTACAGCTACGGCGACTGCATGCTCATCGTGTGAAACGCAGCGCACCGCGGAATCCCTACCCGGCCGCCGACACGGTGAGGTGCAGATACCACCGCACCAGCTCCGGCCCGGCGAAGAGCCACAGCACAGCGCCGAGCGCGAGATACGGGCCGAATGGAATCTTCGTGGACCATTCCCGCCGCCCGATGGCGATCGTCGCCAACCCGATCACCGCGCCAAACATCGACGCGCTCATGATCGTGAACGCCACCGCCTGCCAGCCGAGAAACGCCCCGATACACGCGATGAATTTCACGTCGCCGAAGCCCATCGCCTCGCGCGGCAGCGTGACTTCGCGGACCTCGCCCCGGATCGCATCCACCTTCACCAGCTCCCACTTGCGCGCACCGAGATGGAGCCACTCGCACGCGCAGCGCACCGCGGCTTTTTCAAACCGCTCGCCGTCGATTTCGATCCAGATGCATTGCATGAGGATCTGTTCATTGCCGCGGAAAAAGAAATCGCTCCAGAGCATCGCGTCGTCGCCGACCATGAAGTCCGCCTCCTGCTCGCGCCGCGTCCAGGTGAAAGGCGCGGGCTGCTCGTAAGTCAGCCGCTTTTTCCCAAACGCCATCTTCCCGAGCTGCACGACCAGCCACAGCGCGCCGTAACCCGCGCCCGCGCCGACCAGCGCCCAAAGCCCGCCCGCGAGGTTGGCGGTCTGCCCCTGTAGCGTGGGGATCGCGAAGCTCAGCAGCACGCCCGCCACGGTGCCGCCGATGGTGATTTCGTCCGGGATGATGAAGTGCTCGAAGTCGATGAACGTGGCCACGATGAAGAGCGCGAGCATGATCCAATAAGGCAGCGCCAGCACCCACGAATGGGGCGGCCAGCCCGGCGCGCCCCACGCCCACACTTTCCACCACACCGCGAGAAAGAGCAGCCCGGTGAGCAGCTCCACGCCGAAGTAGCGGAAGGAAATCCGCCCGCCGCAGTTCGCGCATTTCCCGCGCAGCACCAGCCAAGTGAGCAGCGGGATATTGTGGTGGAGCGGGATCTGGTACTTGCAGCTCGGACAAAACGAACGCTTCGGCTCATTGACCGACAGGCCCAGCGGCATGCGGTAAATGCAGACGTTCAGAAACGAGCCGATGCACGCCCCGAGGACGAACGCGAACGTGGCGAAGAGAGTTTCGTAAAAAGGCGGGAACACCGCCGCGATGGAAAGCCGCGGGTGTGCCCTCCGTCAATGCGCGAACGCTATGCGCGCATCGCCTTTGGGGGTGCGCCTGCAAGCCGGGACGGCCCCGCTTTGCGCTTCGCCGCGAGGCTCGTTCGGCAATCGTGGCTCGCTCGGGGAGTGGTGGTCCCGGAGGGACAGCGGAAATTAGCCGGTGGCGTCAGCCACCGGAACCGCCCGCCGAGCGCACCCGCCCCGGAGGGCGGTGGAATTCCAACACCCCTGCCGGGGCGGATTCATTTTTTCCGCGATCCGGTGGCTGACGCCACCGGCTAATTTCCATCGTCCCTCCGGGACACGTCGCGCGCATCCCGCAGCGCAGCACATTGAATCACACCCTGAGCCACTCCGGTTGCGAGCGCTGGGTTGCGTTTCAGCCGATCTCTGCGAACCTCAGCGCCCTTCAAAAAACCGCTATGTTTGTCGATCACATCAGAATCTTTGCGAAAGCCGGCGACGGCGGGGACGGCGCGGTTTCATTCCGGCGGGAATCCTTCGTGCCGAAAGGCGGCCCGGATGGCGGCGATGGCGGGCGCGGAGCCTCGGTGATCCTGCGGGCGGATACGCACACGGACAATCTCACGCCGTTCTTTTACGAGCCGATTGTGAAGGCGAAGAACGGCGACCGGGGCGGCGGAAGGCAGTGCTTTGGCAAAAGTGCGCCGGATCGCATCGTGCCGGTGCCGGCGGGAACGATCGTCTATCGGCTGCCGGATGAGGACACGACGGAGGAGGCCGATCCCGAGGTGGAGCACGGCGACGGCGCGACGTTTGTGGATTTTTCCAAGACGCCGGACGGAGTGGCGAAACCGGTGCGGAACAAGAAGGCGCCGATCAATCCCGACGAGTTGGAGATGATCGCGGACCTGACGGAAGTGGGGCAGGAATTCGTACTCTGCACGGGTGGGAAGGGCGGCATCGGTAACGTGCATTTCAAGAGTTCGCGCAACCAGGCACCGACGCAATATACCGAGGGTGTGCCGGGGGAGCAGGGTTACTTTTACCTCGAGCTGCGCAAGATCGCGGACGCCGGCCTGGTGGGCTACCCGAACGCGGGCAAGTCCACGCTGCTCGGCAAAATCTCGGCGGCGCATCCGAAGGTGGCGTCGTATCCCTTCACCACGCTGACGCCGCACATCGGGGTGGTCGAGCTGCCGGGCTTTCAGCGGATCACCGTCGCGGACATTCCGGGGCTGATCGAGGGCGCGCACGCGGACGTCGGGCTGGGGCACGATTTCCTCCGGCACATCGTGCGCTGCAAGCTGCTCGTCTTCGTCGTGGACATGGCCGGCAGCGAAGGGCGGGAGCCGCTGGATGATTTGCAAAAACTGCGGAAGGAACTCGACCTCTACGATCCGAAGCTCAGCGAGCGCCCGTGGATCGTGGTGGCAAACAAGATGGATTTGCCGGACGCCAAGGAGCGGCTGAAGGGCTTCAAGAAGCGCTACCGGAAGATCGAGATCCTGCCGATTTCCGCGCAGGGCGGGGAGGGGATCGAGGCGCTGAAAGAGCGCATCGGCACGCTCGTACTCGGGGACGAAAGCGCGGTGGCTTAGCAGCTCGGGGAGATTTCCTGCGGGGCCCGCCTTTTCGCCGGGAAAAAGCCTAACTCGCCACGGCCTTCACGGGTTGAGTAGCGTATCCACTTTTACGCCATGCCTCTCCGCCCGCCCCCCGCGCTCACCGTTTTCGCCGCGCTCGCCGCCACGGCTTTCGCTGCCGAGCCGCCGCTGCCGGCGAAGATCGAGTTCAACCGCGACCTGCGCCCGATCCTTTCGGACACCTGCTTTCACTGCCACGGGCCGGACAAAAACGCGCGCAAAGCCGGGCTGCGGCTGGACATCCGCGAGGAGGCGTTGAGGCCGGCGGAGTCGGGGGAGATTCCCATCGTGCCGGGGCAGCCGGAGAAGAGCGAGGTCGCCCGGCGGGTGCTGACCACAGACAAGGACGAGCTGATGCCGCCGGTGAAGGCGCACAAGCCGCTGACGGCGCGGCAGAAGGAAATTTTCCGGCAATGGATCGCGCAGGGTGCGGTGTATCAAAAGCACTGGTCTTACGAACCGCCGGTGAAGGCTGCGATCCCGGCGGGCCAGAAGGGCGTGGATTTTCTCGTGCAGAAGCGGCTCGCGGAGATCGGCCTGAAACCTTCGCCGGAGGCTGATCGGCGCACGCTCATCCGCCGGGTTTCCTTCGATCTCATCGGCCTGCCGCCCACGCCGCAGGAGGTGGCGGCGTTTTTGAAGGATAGCGAAGCGGACGGAGAGAAGGAGGGACGGAGAGAGGGAGCGAATGGGCAGGGTGTCTCTCCATCGCTCACTCCCTCCGTCACTCCCTCTTCGTCGAAAGCAGACCAAGCTTACGAACGCCTGGTGGACCGCCTGCTCGCGAGCCCGCATTACGGCGAGCGCATGGCTATCGGCTGGCTGGATGTGGTGCGCTTCGCCGACACCATCGGCTACCACAGCGACAACCCGCACAACGTCTGGCCGTATCGCGACTGGGTCATCAAAGCCTTCAACGACAACAAGCGCTTCGACCGCTTCACCATCGAGCAGATCGCCGGCGATCTCCTGCCGGATGCCACGGTGCAGACGCGGATCGGCTCGGCTTTCAACCGCCTGCTCCTCTCGACTGAGGAAGGCGGCGCGCAGCCCAAGGACTACGAGGCCCGCATGGTCACCGACCGCGTGCGCGCCGTCGGGGCCGCGTGGATGGGTCAGACCACTGGCTGCGCGCAGTGTCACGATCACAAGTTCGATCCGTTCACCGCGCGCGACTTCTACTCGCTGGGCGCGTTTTTTGCGGACATCCAGGAGAACGCCATTGGCAAACGCGACCAGGGCATGGCCACGCCGACGCCGGAGCAGGAGAAGGAGTTGGCGAAGATGGATGCGGACCTCGCGGAGGCGAAAAAGAAGCTCGCCGCGGTGGAGGCGCAGTTCGATCCGGCGCAGAAAAAATGGGAGGCGGAGCTGATCGCGAAACGCAACGCTACGCCGCGGTTGGCGAAGGTCGTCAAAGCGCCCGTGCCGGGGGAAGCCAAGCCCGATTCCGCAAAGGTGGAGGAACCGCCCGCGCCGCGCATCATGCTGCCGGAATTGGAGCCCGGCTCCAAAGCCTCCGCGCAGGATAAGAAGGCCGCGCAGCAGGTGGCCGACATTTTGGAAAAGGAGCCCAAGGCCCGCGCCGGCAACGAGCCGCAGGTGGTGCAGACTTACTTCCGCACGAAGGTCACGAAGATCGGCCAGGCCCAGCGCGACGGCGTGACGAAGGCCGAGGCGGATCGCAAAAAACTCAACGACGCCCTGCCGACGGTCATGGTTTCCACAAGCGGTAACAAGCGCACCGTGCGCATCCTGGCGCGCGGAAATTTCATGGATGAAAGCGGCGAGATCGTGAAGGCAGCGCTGCCGCATTACCTGCCGCAGCCGAAGATTGAGGGCCGCGAAGCCACGCGCCTCGACCTCGCGCAGTGGCTCGTCTCCCGCGAGAATCCGCTGACCGCGCGCACCGTGATGAACCGGCTGTGGAAGCAGTTTTTCGGCACCGGCCTGAGCAAGGTGCTCGACGATCTCGGCGCGCAGGGCGAGACACCCGCGAACCCCGCGCTGCTCGACTGGCTCGCGTGCGAATTCATGGACGGCGGCTGGGACATGAAGCGCATGGTCCGCGGCATCGTCACGAGCCACACCTACCGCCAGGTCTCGACCGTGACGCCGGAACTCCTCGCCGCCGACCCATACAACCGCGAGCACGCGCGGCAGAGCCGCTTCCGCGTGGACGCCGAGCTGGTGCGCGACAACGCGCTCGCCATCTCCGGCCTGCTCGCGCCGAAAATCGGCGGGCCGAGCGTGAAGCCTTACCAGCCGGACCGCTACTGGGAGAACCTCAACTTTCCCGCCCGCAACTACGATGCCGACAAGGGCGAGAGCCAGTATCGGCGCGGCCTCTACACCTGGTGGCAGCGCAGCTTTCTGCATCCCAGCCTCGTCGCCTTCGACGCCCCGAGCCGCGAGGAGTGCGTGGCCGAGCGCAACCGATCGAACATCCCCCAGCAGGCGCTCGTGCTGCTCAACGACCCGACATACGTCGAAGCCGCCCGCACCTTCGCCGCGCGCATCCTCAACGAGTGCAAAGGCACGCCCGAGCAGCGCGTGGCCTGGGCCTGGCAGCAGGCGCTCCAGCGTTCGCCCAGCGCCGGGGAGTTGAAAGCGATGAGCGTCCTTTTGGCCGAGCGCCTCACCGCCTACCGCGCCGACGCTCCCGCCGCCGCCGCGCTCATTAAGACCGGCATGGCTCCCGCGCCCGCCGCGCTCGACAAAGCGGAACTCGCCGCCTGGACGCACGTCGCCCGCGTGCTGCTCAACCTGCACGAAACCATCACCCGCTCGTGAATCCGCCCGAGAGGTTGTTATTTCAACGCAGCGACGCAGAGGCGCAGAGGACGCGGAGATTTTTCCACCGCGCATCGGACTTGCCGGACGCTGCTGGCTCTGCGTCCTCTGCGTCTCCGCGGCTCTGCGTTAAAAACAAAACGGCCCTGCCGGGATGCGCCTCAGTTGACCGCCAAGCCTTCCAGCCGCGCGAGCTTCTTCGCCTTCGCGTCAAAGCTCCAAAACGTCTCGCACCCCAGCACCAGCGCGGAGGCTACGTGGAGGATGTCGTACGTGCGGAAGCCGTGCCGCGCGGTGTGGCGGTAGGCGAGATCGTGGAAGATGGTCTCGACCAAGTCGACATTCACCAGGCAAGTCTGGAAGCGGACACCGGCTTCGGCTTCGTCGCGAAAATAGACTTCAATCATCATGGCAAGTTCCGGGGTCAGATGGAAATTTTGGAGACCCTGGCGGGTGAGAAACACGCATTGCTGCAAGGCGTTGACCACTTCCAGGCGCAACATCCAAGTTACCGGCAGAGCGCCGCGAACGTCCTTGAAAAGATCCTCCGCCTCCCTGCTGTGCGCCATTTCCACGAGCAGACTGGTGAAGAAATTGGTATCCGCGTAAATCACGGCTCCTCACCCGCAATTACCCGCGCGATCGTTGCCGAATCTCTGGCTGAGGGTGGCACAAATCCTCCGGCACGGAGCTTGGCCCGCATTGCTGCCAGTCTTTTGAAAAACGCTCCGGACTCCGCGGCCCGCCCGGACTCCGCAAGTTCCGGGATGATTTTGAAAGCGCCACCATCCCGGCTCCGAATCGTCACCCGCCCCAGCTTCCGCGCCGCCGTCAGCACGACCTGCGGCTGGCGGTTCAAGTCGCGCACGGTGAAGGTGTCGCGCACCACCGGCGAGGGGCGGCGCTTCACGGCTTTTTTCTTCGGGGCGGTCTTGGTCTTCATGTCAGTCATTATGTCTGACATCGGATTCCGCGGCAACCTGCCATTCCATTCTCCAAATTTATGAACCCACTCTCCCTCAGCCAGCTTACCCGCCGCGCCTTCCTCGGGCACGCTTCGCAGGGCGTCGGCGCGCTCGCGCTTTCCTCGCTGCTGCGTCCGTCCATCCTCCAGGCCGCCGCATCGAATCCCGCCGGGCGCGGCGTGGTCGATCCGCTGCCGCTGCCGCAGAAGGCCAAGCGCGTCATCTGGCTAACGATGGCCGGCGGGCCGTCGCATCTGGAGACCTTCGACTTCAAGCCCAAGCTCGCCGAGATGAACGGCCAACCGATGCCGGAGAGCTTCACCAAAGGTCAGCAGCTCGCGCAGTTGCAGGGGCAAAAGCTGACCTGCTTCGGACCGCAGCATCCCTTCGCGAAGTTCGGCAAGAGCGGCACCGAAATTTGCACGCTCTTTCCGCACATCGGCTCGGTGCTCGATGACATCTGCCTCGTCCGCTCGATGACCACCGAGGCCATCAACCACGATCCCGCGCACATGTTCATGAACACCGGCTCGCAGATCGCCGGACGCCCGAGCATGGGTGCGTGGATCACTTACGGTCTCGGCAGCGATTCCGTGGACCTGCCCGGCTTCGTCGTGCTCACCTCGCTGGGCAAAGGCGGGCAGAACCAGCCCATCGCCGCGCGCCAGTGGAGCAGCGGCTTTTTGCCGTCGAAATTCCAAGGCGTGCAGTTGCGTGGCAAAGGCGAGGCCGTGCTCTATCTCGAAAACCCCGGTGGCATCACGCGCGCGCGCCAGGGCGGCGACATCGCGGCGATCAACGCGCTGAACCGCCAGCACGACGCGCTCGTTCACGACCCCGAGATCGCCACCCGCATCGCGCAGTATGAGATGGCTTTTCAAATGCAGGCCAGCGTCCCCGAGCTGATGGACATGTCCGCGGAAAGCGCGGCCACGCTCGAACTTTACGGCTGCCAACCAGGCGACGGTTCCTTTGCCAGCAACTGCCTCGCGGCCCGCCGCCTCGCGGAGCGCGGCGTCCGTTTCATCCAGCTCTACCACAAGGATTGGGACCACCACGGCGCGGTGAAGGAGGGCATCCAGTTCAAGGCCGGGGAGATCGACCGCGCGTGCATGGCGCTCCTCACCGACCTGAAACGGCGCGGTCTGCTCGACGACACGCTCGTCGTCTGGGCCGGCGAATTTGGCCGCACGCCGATGTCGCAGGGCGACGGGCGCGACCACCACAACAAAGCCATGTCTGTCTGGCTGGCGGGCGGCGGCATCCGCCGCGGCATGGTCTATGGCGCCACCGACGAACTCGGCTACGCCGCCGTGGAAAACG
This sequence comes from Chthoniobacter sp., assembly GCA_043779575.1. GTDB lineage: Bacteria > Verrucomicrobiota > Verrucomicrobiia > Chthoniobacterales > Chthoniobacteraceae > Chthoniobacter. The sequence continues at coordinate 10,261 of JAYWEB010000050.1, forward strand.
TCGCCACCGTCCACGATCTCCACGCCACCATGCTCCACCAACTCGGCATTGCGCATAACCAGTTCAGCTTCAAATTCCAGGGTCTCGACGCCCGCCTCTCCGGCGTGGAAGGTGCGAAAGTGATCAAGGAAATTCTCGCCTGACCGGCGGCTTCCGTTACCGTTTCCGAAAATATGAAATCCATCCTGATATTGCTAACCACCCTGCTTTGCGTCCGTGCTTTTGCCGCGGAAAAGTCGCCCATCCCCACGGCCCACACCAACCGCGAGATCGAGGGCTGGACGGTCCGCGTGGACGACCGGCTTTTGCAGGGCGACGGCGCGGAGATCGGCGCGCGCGCGCTGAAGCTGCTCAATGCGCGGCTCGTGGCCATCACCTTCGTCGTGCCGGAAAAGGCGCTGGCGAAGCTGCGCGCGATCACCATCGAACTGGACCTCGACTACGCCGGACTGAACCCGATGCAGTATCACCCCGGTGCCGATTGGCTGAAGCAGCAAGGCTACAGCGCGAACCTGGTGAAGTGCGTCCACATTCCCCAAGCGGAGGATTTTCTCTCGCCGTTTGAAAACCACCGGATGCCGTGGGTCGTGCTGCACGAGCTGGCGCATGGGTATCACGACCAGGTGCTGGGTTTCGACGATGCGCGGGTGAAGGCGGCGTGGCAGAAGTTTCGTGACAGCGGCAAATACAACAGCGTGCTGACCAGCCCCGGCTACACTCGCGAGCACTACGGCATCACCAATCCGCAGGAGTTTTTCGCGGAGATGACGGAGAGCTACTTCGGCTCGAATGACTTCTACCCGTTTGTCACCGGAGAGTTGAAACAGGCTGAGCCCGAGATTTTCAACCTCATGGCGGAAATCTGGGGACCACTCCCGGGGAGTGGGAGACGCAAGGCTCCGGTCGCCGCGAAGACCTCGCCGGGCGACGCGCCTCCCGCCGCATCGAAGTAGGCGGACCGGCCGATTCATCGCGGCCTCCCGCGCGCGGCTCGGTTTGAAAAAACGCCGTCATTCTGAACGGAATTCCCGGTGGGCGAAGGCGGGCGGGAATGGAGTGAAGAGCCGAGTCCGCGAGACAGCGCCGGGGCGGAGGCGGGCGGCGCAATCCTGACTGTACGCGGGCGGAGGCGGTGGGAGTGATGGCGCGCGTATCTCACCAGACCGCCTCCGCCCTTTAGAGTCAGCGATTCTTCACTCCGGTCAGGTCGCAAAGCCTCCTGACCTCCGTTCAGAATGACGGCAGTTTTTTTTCACACTGAACCACACCCGGCCCGCCAAAAATCACGCGGCGTTTTCGGCCTCCCGCGAGGACACGCCGTTTGACTTTGCCCGCGGCAGCCAATCATCTGCCTCTCCTTCCATGAAACTCCACGCCTCCATCCTCGTCGTTCTCTGCCTCACCCCGCTGGCCTTCGCCGCCGGGGCGAATCCCCCGCGCCCGAACATCGTCCTCTGCATGACGGATGACCAAGGCTGGGGTGACACCGGCTACAACGGGCTCAAGAAAATCCCGACGCCCACGCTGGACGCGATGGCCGCCGCGGGCGTGCGCTTCGACCGCTTCTATGCCGCGCATCCGAGCTGCTCGCCGACGCGCGCCAGCGTGATGACGGGCCGCAACCCGAACCGCTGCGGAGTCTTCTGGCCCGGCATGCCGCTGCGCCAGCAGGAGATGACCATCGCGCAGGCGGTGAAGACCGCGGGTTACCGCACCGGGCATTTTGGCAAATGGCACCTCAGCGGTGGAGCGCCGGGCAAAGGGCGCGCGCTGCCCGCCGACGATCCGCTCCACCCCGGCCATTTCGGCTTCGACCACTGGTTCACGGTCTCGAACTGGTTCGACACGAACTGGACCTTCAGCCGCAACGGCGAGCCCGTGAAAACGACGGGCGACGGCTCGGATGCCATTGTCGCCGAGGCGCTCACCTTCATCGAAAAGAACGCGCAGCAGGAGCAGCCGTTCCTCGCCGTGGTGTGGTTCGGCAGCCCGCACGTCCCGCTCGCGCCCACGCCGGAGGATTTGCAGGCGGCGGGCGGCTCGCCCTATTACGGCGAGATGATCGGCGTGGATCGCAGCATGGGCACGCTGCGCGCCGGCCTGCGCAAACTGGGCGTGGCGGACAACACGATGCTCTGGTTCAACAGCGACAACGGCGCATGGATGGATGGCAAGTCCGAGCCGGACGCCTTTGGCTCAAACGCCGCCCTGCGCGGCCACAAGGGCGAACTCTGGGAGGGCGGCCTCCGCGTGCCGGGGCTGATCGAGTGGCCCGCGCGGATCAAGAAACCCTTCGCCACCAGCATCCCCGTTTGCACCAGCGACATCTACCCGACCATCGTGGACCTGCTGAAACTCGACGTGCCCGGCAAGACCCAGCCGCTCGACGGCATCAGCCTCGTCCCGCTGCTCGACGGAGAGATGAAACTTCGGCCCAAGCCCATCGGTTTCTGGCATCACGGCGAGACCACGCTCGAAGACGGTCCCGTGGCTTGGAGCGACAACCAATACAAGCTGCACAAGCGCGGCCCGGACAAATACGAGCTTTACGATCTCCTCGCCGACCTTTCCGAAAAGCACGACCTCGCCGCCCAGCAGCCCGAGGTTTTTCAAAGGATGAAAGCCGAGATGGAAGCCTGGCAGGCCTCCGTCCGGCGGAGCATCGAAGGCGAAGACTATCCGGAGAAGAAGGTGCTCGATCCCCCAGGCAAGACGCCGGGGGCAGGGCCGTCGTCCGCAGGGAACTAGCCCCGGTTGCGCGGCGGCACCGGACGCCGGCAAGCGAGGGTCTTTTTCCCGGTGAAACTCCGCGCTGGACGCCGCCGCACCGCTTCCCTCAAATGCGCCGAATTCCACCCCCGGCGTTCCTTTTGCTCCGCTGAAATGGGGAGCGCCCGACCCGGCATCCGCATGAAGACCATCCTCATTATTGACGACGACGTGAGCTGCCGCAGGCCGGCGGCGGAGGTTCTGCGTCGGGACGGCTGGACGGTGGTCGAGGCGGAGGACGGGGCGAGCGGGCTGGAACTGGCTCGCCAGCATCGCCCGGACGTGATCCTTTGCGACCTGCTCATGCCGCGCAGCAATGGCTACCAGCTCATCCGGGCCGTGCGCGCGCATCCGGACCTGCGGGCGACAAAAATCGTGGTCATATCCGGTCGCGGTTTTGCGGCGGATCGGGAGAGCGCGGATGAAGTGGGGGTGGACGGCTATTTGGTGAAGCCGATCGAGTTTGCCACGTTGCGGGAGGTGCTGGCCGGGCTGGAGACGGCGGGCTCGGCCGCGCCAAAAGTGCGGGCGGAATCCGCGCGGCAACCGGTCGCGGAACCGGCGGTGACGGTTTCGACGGATCGGGCGACGAAGGTGAAATTCTGGGGCGTGCGCGGGTCGATCCCGACGCCTGGGCCGAGCACGGTTTTCTTTGGCGGCAATACCTCGTGCGTGGAGCTGCGGGTGGACGGGCAGTTGATCATCCTCGACGCCGGCTCCGGCATCCGCCCGCTCGGGCAGGCGCTGGCGGCAGAGTTCGGCGACCGGGCGATCGACCTCACCCTGCTCATCACGCACACGCACTGGGATCACAGTCAGGGATTCCCGTTTTTTCTCCCCGCCTATCACGCGAAAAACCGCGTGCGCATCCTCGGCTACGAGGGTGCCCGCGACGGCCTGGCATCCACGCTCGCGGGGCAGATGGAGAGCCCGTATTTTCCCATCGCGCTCAAGCAGATGCCGGGAAACATCGTCATCGAGGAACTAAAGGAAATGACCTTTCAGGTCGGCCCGGTCCGGGTGGAGGCGTGCTTTTCCAACCACCCCGGAATCTGCGTCGGCTACCGCGTTTTCTCCAGCAGCGGATCGGTCGTTTATTTGCCGGACAATGAATCTTTCAACGAGCACAGCAAGACCGTGCATGGCGGTTCGCTGCCGGGGAACATCGAGGAGAATCTCGCGAAATTCATCGCCCACGCGGACGTGCTCATCACCGACGCGCAATACGGGGCCGAAGAATACCAGCGGCACGTCGGCTGGGGGCACGGCTGCCTGGACGACGTGGTGCGCTTCGCCATCGCGGGCGGAGTGAAGCGGCTCTACCTCTTTCATCACGACCCCGAGCACGACGACCGCACCGTTTCCGCCATGCTCATGCACGCGCGCGAATTGGCGGCCGCCGTCGGCAGCGGCATCCGCATCGAGGCCGCGCGGGAAGGGGAGCAGTTCACGCTCACACCGCGGGCGGTCGGCGCGATGTAGCGGCGGCGCGGGGCTGTGCCGGGCGTTCACCTTTGGCTGGAAACAGGTAGGGTGCGCGCCATGAAGATTCGATTTTGGCTCACCATCCTGCTGGCCGGTTGCGCGCCCGCCGCCCGCGCGCAGTTTGGCACCGCGTGGCTGCACGACGAAAAATACTGGGGCGACGGCAAGGCGGAATTCAACCTCTACGATGCCCAGGAGGTCCGCTACGGCGCGGCTCGTGCGAGCG
>JAYWEB010000051.1:0-5790 GCA_043779575.1 Chthoniobacter sp.
CGCGCGGCGATTTCGCGCAGCACGTTCTCCGCGTCCGGCGAGCCGACGAAAATCACGAGCTTCGCGTTCACGCCCACGATGGCCTGCGTCCACGCCCAGCCGCGGTCTTTGTCGGCGATCATCTGCACCTCGTCGATGATCGCCACGTCGTACTCCGCGTCCGTCGCCAGCATCTCGATGGTCGAGGAAACGTGCCGCGCGTTCGGATCGGGAAAACGCTCCTCGCCCGTGATGAGCGAGCACGGCACGCCCGCCGAACGCATGCGGTCCCAAAACTCCGCGGCCATCAGCCGCAGCGGCGCGAGATACACGCCGGACTGCGCCGCGGCGAGATGCTGAAACGCGGCGTAGGTCTTGCCGGAATTGGTCGGCCCCGCGATGAGCAGGAGCCGCCGCTCGCGCGACCGCGCGCCGGGGAAAGTCTCGTGGAAGCGGTGCAGCGCGATGCCTTCCGCCATGCGGTGATTGGCCGCGCGCAGCGCCAGCTCGCGCACCACCCGCGACGCCCGGTCGATGAACTGCCGCACCGCCAGCCGGCCCTCGAATTTCCGCAGCTCCTCCTCGATGTCCGCCTCCCGCAGCATGTCCCGATGCTCCGCAATCGCCTGCTCAAGGCGCGCGATCTGCGCGTGCATCTCCTCCTTGATCGCCGGTCGCCGCCGCTCCGCATCCCCGCCGAGCTGGCGGAAGCGCGAGGTCAAAACATCCGCGCGTTTCGGGCGGTTCAGCGGCAAAACATCGAACACTTGCAGCGCGCACGCGTGCCCGCCGATGACCACCTGCTCCGACCACTCCGCCACCAGCATGGTCACGTCCCTTTCGCAGAAAAGCTCCAGCCCGCGCACCTCCGGGAGCGGCCGGATTTCCTCCCACATATCGCGCAGCCACGATTTGAAAACGGGCCGTCCGCCGCGCGCGTGGACCGCGGCCATCCCCTCCTCCGCGCGCCGCTGCGCGAGCCACTGGTCAAATTCCGCGCGAGAAAAAGAGGTCTGGCGCTGCGCTACTTCCGACATGGGATCTTGAGAGGCATGAGTTTTAATAAGCCCGCACCGTAGCGCGGATACGCCGCCGACTCCAGCGGGCATATCCCGGCCCGTAGCGCAGGCGTCTTCGCCTGCCGTAGCGCATGCGTCCCGCTTGCCTCAGCGGTCGCAGCGGATGCGCGTCCTGCAGCCGCGCACGGGGCAGGCAGGATGCCTGCGATACGGCAAGCCGGAGGCTTGCGCTACGAGCTGACGGCGCCAGCCACGCCACGCCCGCCAGCCACGCCACGCCCGCCACGCCACGCCACGCCCCACCCGCCGCGGACCGCGCGCTTCCGCCGTTCCGGCTTTGGCCTTTACACCCCGACGAGGGCGCGGGATTTTTCGCGCCCATGTCCGCCCGCTCGCTTTTTCCTCCCGCCGCGTGAGCCTGCTGCGTTCCCCAGGGCGGCTGTGTGTGGTCGTGGCGCTGCTCGTCGCGGGTGCCTGGGCGGGGCTGACTTTGCGGTTGGAAACCGAGTTGCTCCCGCTGCTGCCGGACGCGCTGCCGAGCGTGCGCGGCCTGGCGGAATTTCAGCGCCGGTTTGCGAGCGAGCGCGAGGTCTATGTGGTGGCCGATCCCGCGCTGCCCGCCGACGCGCGCGCCGCCGCGTTTCACCAGCTCCGCCCCGCGCTCGCGGCGCTGCCCGGCGTGGCCTCGGTCGCGGCACCCGGCGAGGATCTCGCCCGCGACTGGCCGCAACTCGGCGCCTGGGCCATCTGGAATCTGCCGCCCGCCGGCTTCGCCCGCGCCCTCGCCGCGCTCGCGCCGGAGCGCGTGCCGGCGCAGCTCGCCGCCGTGCCGGAGCAGCTCGCCGGCGCACCCGACCCCGAGGCACTCGCCCGCCTCCAGCTCGACCCGCTCGGCCTGCTCGCCGCGCTCGGCGGCGACCAATCTCCCGACGCCTCCAGCGGCTCCGGTCTGGGCGCGTTTCTTTCCGGCGAAGCCCCGCCTTTCCTCATCGTCCGCAGCGCCGGGCCGGTGGAGGATTTTTGGAAAAGCATCGCCTTCACCGATGCCGTGCGCGGGGTCATGGCCCGCACGCTGCCGGGCGAAACCCGCCTGCTACTCACCGGCCGCCCCGCGTTCACGGCGGAGATTTCCCGCCAGATGCGCGGCGACATGGCGCTGATGATGGGTGCCGCTGCGGTGCTGCTCTGCGCGGTGTTCTGGGCCTTTTACCGGACGCTCCGCCCGCTCGGGTGGATCCTCTTTTTCCAAGCACTCGCCCTGCTCGTCGGCCTCGTCGTCGCGCGGATTTGCTTCGGCTCGCTGAACGTCATCAGCATGGGTTTCGCCTCCATCCTGCTCGGCGTGAGCATGGATTACAGCATCCTCGTCTATCATCACTTCGCGTCCGGGCATCAGGAAAGGGCGGGCGTCTGGGCGCTGCTCCAGCGCGGGATTTGGTTCAGCGCCGCGACGACCGCCGCGTCCTTTCTGGTGCTCGCGTTTTCCTCCTTTCCCGGTCTGCGCCAGCTCTCCGCGCTGGTCGCGGCGGGCCTCGTCGCCTCCGCGCTTTTCGCCACCTGGCTGCTCCCGCTGGTGCTGCGCGCGCGCCGGCCCTCGGCCCCGCCGATCCTCGATCGCGCGGCGCACGCGGCGGCGCGCAGCATCACCCGGTGGCGGCGTCCGCTGCTCGCGGCGGGGGTGCTCGTCGCGCTGCTCGGCGGCGCGCTGGCGGCGTTCCGGGCGGAGCGGATTTACGTGGCCGGCATGGGCCAGTTTCAACCCCTCGGCAGCGCGGCCTGGCGCGGGCAGGAGTGGCTGCTGCGGACCGACGCGAGCGTGCAGGATGGCATCTATCTCGTGCAGGCGCGGACCTGGGAGGAGGTGAAAGCGGGCGCGTCCGGGCTGGCCGCGCAGGTCAGCGGCGGGCGCATGTCGCTCTGGTCGTATCTGCTCCCCGCGCCGGCGCATCAGGCGGCGAACCGCGCCGCGTGGCCCGCCGGCACCGTCGCGCGGCTGCGCGCGGAGTTTGCCCGCGCCGGACTCGGCGACGAATGGAGCGGCCCCACGCTCGCGCTTTGCACCGCACTCGAGAGCGCCGCCGCGGGCGACGCCACCGCCTTTCGCGCCGCCCAGCCGCTCCTCGCCACGCTCGCCAGCGAGCGCGACGGCCTCATCACCGCCGTCGTCCGCCTGCCCGGCGCGGCGGCGCACCCGGTCCCGGCCGGCGGCTTCGCCACAGGAGCGGCGAAAATTTTTCCCGTGAGCTGGCTCTCCCTCGCCGACGAACTCACCGCGCTCGCCCGCAGCGACATGAGCCGCCTCGGCCTCTGGATGCTCGCCGCGCTGGCCGCCCTCTGCGCGCTGGCCCAGCGCTCGGTGCGTCTGTTCGCGCTGAATTTCGCCGCGCTCCTCCTCGCGCTCCTCGGCCTGCTCGTGCTGCTCGCCCTCACCGGCACCAACCTCAGCCCGCTTTCGCTCCTCAGCGTGCCGCTGCTGCTCGGCCTGGTCATTGATTACAGCCTGCACATCCTCATCGCGCTCGAGCACAGCCGCGGCGACCTCGGCGCCACTTACGAACACGTCGCCGCGCCCGTCCTGCTCACCGGCCTGTCCTCGTGCATCGGCTTCGGCGCGCCCATGCTCACGCAGCAGCCCGCGCTGCGAAACTTCGGCCTCGTCATGGACCTCGGCATCATCGCCGCCGTGGCCACCTGCCTCGTCCTGCTCCCCCTGCTCTACCGCGCCACGGCGCGAAAAGGGGGGCCGCAGTCGCCGCTGGAAACCGCCCCGTGATCCCGACGATCATCCCGCCATCCATGACGCGCTTCGTTTTCCTTTTTCTCCTCGCCGCCACCCTCGGCCACGCCGCACCCGCGCCGCTCGCGCCCGCCCAGGCCCAGGCGCTGCGCACCCGCTTTGAAACCCGCCAGCGCGACACCCGCTCGTGGTCGGCCGCGTTCACGCAGACGCTCACCCTGCCCGGCCTGCGCGCCGCGATCGTGAGCGAGGGGACGCTGACCTTTCGCGCGCCCGGCGACCTGCGGATCGAATTCACCAAGCCCGCGGGCGAACTCGTCCTCATCCTCGGCGACCGCCTTTTTCTCCGCAAACCCGGCCAGCGCGCCGTGGAAAAATCCCTCGCCAGCGACAGCGCCGGCAAACCCTTCCAAGCCCTGCTCAGCCTCCTGCGAGGAAGGCCGCCGGAGAACGAGGCGCAATTCGAGCCGCGCGTCACGGCGGAGGACGGGCGCTACGTGATCGCGCTGACGAAAAAAGCGGACGCCCCTGGAAAGCTGCCCAAGCGCATCACCAACGTCGTCTCCGAGGCGACGCTCGACGTGGCCGAAGTGCTCGTGGAACTGCCCGGCGGCGGCTCGCTCCGCTACATCTTCCGCGACCCCGCGCGCAACCGCCCGCTGGAAGCGCCGCTCTTCGCCCTGCCCGCGGAGTGACGGCCCGCGTCCGGGGAAATGCGCCCACGCCCCGCTTGTCAGCCCGCCGATTTTCCCTACCCTCACTGCCCGAAAATCTACCTGTCGGAACTTCCCTCGGCGAACGCGCGGGCGGATGGCGGAAGCCAGTCCGCGCGAGACTTCACGGAATTTTCCAGTCATTCATTCCGCCTTCCCCATGCACGACACCACCATCCCGATCGCCGAACGTCTCCTCACCCGCATCCGCACCGACTTGCTCGAAACCGGCGCGGACTTCGGCATTGATTCCGACCTCTTCGCCGCCGGTCTGGATTCCATGGCGATCATGCAACTCACGCTGCTCATCGAGGAGGAATTTGGCGCGCACCTGCCGGACCGCCTCATCACCCGCGCCACCTTTTCCACCGCGCGCAAAATCGCCGCCGCGATCGGCGAGGCGGGGTCCCCTCCGGTGCGATGAAGCTGCGGACGCCGCTCTCGGGAGCCGACGCTTTCCTCCTGGCGGTCGAGCGCATGATGCTCGCCGCCGGGCAGGGCCGGCATCTCGGGCTGACGGTGCTGGCACTCGGCCCCGGCTTCGATCTCGCGCGGTTCCGCGCCGCCGTGCAGCGGGTCGCCGCCGCCAGTCCGCTGGCCGCCGCGCGCCTGCGGCATCCGTTCGGGTGCGTGCCGCATTGGGCGTGGACGGAGCAAACGCGCGCGGTGTTTCCCGTCTTCAGCCACCCGCCCGGCGTGGAGCGCGACGCCTTTTGCGCCGCCCGGCTGAATGACGCGAACGACGAACCGGTGCGCTTCGACGTGCTCCCGCACCCGGACGGCACCGCCACGCTCGTGATGTGCTGGCGGCATTTTCTCCTCGATGGACGCGGCGCGGAACTGCTCCTCGCCGAGATCGTGCGCCTCGCGGACGACGCCGCTGCGACCGCGCGCGAAAGCTCGTGGGGACCGGCTCCGGCCCGCGCGGGCGGCTGGCGGGAGCGGCTCGGCGAGGCCGAAAAATTCAAGGATCACTTTTATAAAAACGCGCGCGTCGGCATCGACTCGCTCTCCGGCGCGGAGCCGCGGGCGGGCGCGGCGCGGTTCGCTCTGGAGCAGTTCAGCGCGGAGGAAACGGCGCGCCTTGCCGGGCGGGCGAGCGCGCTCACGCGCGGCCTGTTTTCGCTCGCGTGGTTTCTCGCCGTCACGGTGCGCGCCCATCGCGCCGTCTTCCTCCGGCGCGGCGCGGAGCCGGAGAGCTACCAGGCGAGTTGCGCGGTGCAGGAGCGGAAGCGCGGCGCGCGCCACCCGATCTGGCAGAACCGCGTCTCGCAGCTTTTTTTCTGCCTTCGGCGCGACGAGGCGGCCGATTTGGAAAGCGCCGCGCGCAGCCTGCACGCGC
>JAYWEB010000052.1:0-5785 GCA_043779575.1 Chthoniobacter sp.
CGACATCGGCGCGGGCAAATGGGTGCTCCCGCCGCTCATGATTTTCCTCTCGTGGATGATGTTCTCCGGCTTCCGCTACCCGAGCTTCAAAGCCCTCAATCTGCGCACCACCCGCTCGCTGCCGAAGTTCATCGCCATCGTCGCCGTGCTCATTTTCACCGCGCTCCACTTCCAGTGGATGCCCGCCGTCATCTTCATCGCCTACCTGCTCTATGGCTTCCTCCGCCCGTTCCTCTCGCGGAAGATGAAGCAGGACATCGAGGAGGAAATCGAGGACGACGAGCCGGAGGAAATGCCGCCCGGAAAAGGGCCGGCGGTCTAGTCGCGCCGCACGCGGAGAAAGGACGGAAAGCGCGGCAGGCCGTTTTTCGTGAGGCCGCGAAAACGATAAGTGATGACCGTCCCCACCGGCGGTGGCGAGGCGCGCTGCGCGTCGGTGAAACCGGTGCCGACGGAGAACTCGCGGTCCTCCGCCGTGCGGACGCGGAGCGAGCCGAGCACGCTGGCGAATTTGCCTTTGCCGGGCGTGTGTCCGATGACCGTGGCCTCCGCATCGTCGTACGGTTTGACCTTCAGCAGCGTCGGCGAGCGGCGGGTTTCGTAGGCCGACTCCGGCTGGCGCAGCATCAGCCCTTCGCCGCCGAGCGCGACCACCCGATCCCGCTCGGCGAGGAGATGCTTCGTACCCTCGCAGCGGTATTGCGCCACGGGTACCACGAACTGGTTTCCCTTTGGCAGGGTCGCGCGGACAAACTGCGTGCGCTGCTCAAACGTCCCCTCCGCCTTCGGTGCATCGAAGACCATGAAGCGCACTTTTTTCCACCGGGTGTCCGGCGTCTGCGAACCCACCGTGCTGATCGTCTCCTCAAACTGGCCGCGCCCCATCCACAGCTCGCCATCGAGCGCGATGTCCGCCGGCAACTCCGCGAGAAACCACTCCGGCGCGCGGATCGCGTTGCCTTGCCGGGTCCAGAGTTTCCGCCCGTCCCAATAGCCGCGCTGCCCGTCATATTTTTCGCTGATCCACCACCCGGTCGGGTCGATGCCCGGATTCCAGACGTTGGCCAGCAGCATGGCTGGAGCTTCCTTTTCCGCCGCCCGCCCGGCCCGGCCCGGCCAAAAAATTCCCGTGAGCAGGAGCAGCACGACCGCGATCAACCTCAAGTTAGTCCTCATGCGGCGAGCGTTGCGAGGGTTGCCGAGGCGTGTCAATCCGATCTGTCTTTGGGCAGTGGCTCAGTTTGAAAAAACACGGTCATCCTGACCTCCGTTCAGTTTTCAAACTGACACACCACCCATCCGATCTTTACGACCGGCGCGCGGACGGCTAAGGACACGATCTCACTTCACATGAAACTCCCCAGTGACCTCTCCCGCGCGGCGTTTGCCTTTTTCACGGCCGCCGTTTTGCTGGCCTCGTGCAAGCCAGCGGCGCCGTCGAGAAATGGTTCGTCAGGAAAGTTGAGGGTGGGCTTTGTCACGAATGCGGTGGCCTCGTTCTGGACCATCGCCGCCGCGGGGGTGAAGGCCGGCGGAGAGAAATTTGGCGTGGAGACGGAGACGCTGATGCCGGTGGAGGGGATCAGTGACCAGAAGCGGATGATCGAGGATCTGCTCACGCGCGGAGTCGATGGCATCGCCGTGAGCGCGATCGACCCGGCGAATCAAACCGACCTGCTGAACACGGCGGCGAAGCGCACGAAGCTGATCACGCATGACTCCGACGCGCCGGCGAGCGACCGGCTGCTCTACATCGGCATGGACAATTACAAGGCGGGACGCCTTTGCGGAGAACTCGTGCGCGAGGCGCTGCCGAACGGCGGTTCGGTGATGCTTTTCATCGGACGGCTCGAACAGGACAACGCCAAGCGCCGTCGCGAGGGGGTGATCGACGCGATCCTCGGACGTCCCGAAACCGCCGGCCATTTTTATCCGCCATCCGGGGTGATCGAGGAAAAGGGCTTCAAGATTTTGGGCACGCTGACGGACCAGTCCGACAAAGTGAAAGGCAAGGCCAACGCCGAGGACACGCTGGCGAAGTACCCGGACATCGCCTGCATGGTCGGCCTGTTTGCCTACAACCCGCCGCTCCTGCTGCAGGCGCTGGAGCAGGCCGGAAAACTCGGCAAGGTGAAGGTCGTGGCCTTTGACGAAGACGACGCGACGCTCGCGGGCGTCAAATCAGGCGCGGTCCACGGGACGGTCGTGCAGAACCCTTACATGTATGGCTACAAGTCGGTGGAAATCCTCAGCGAGCTGGCGAAAGGCAACACCAGCGTCATCCCGGCGAACAAGTTCATCGACATCCCGGCGCGGCAGATTCGGAAGGACACCGTGGATGAGTTTTGGGCCGACTTGAAGGCCCGGCTGGGGCCGGCGAAGTAGCCGCACGACGCGAATGACGGCGCCGCTGCTGGAGGTTCGCCAGCTCCGCAAATCCTTCCCCGGCGTGCGGGCGCTGAAAGGCGTGAGCCTGACGGTGGCGCGCGGCGAAGTGCTGGCGGTGATCGGCGAGAACGGGGCGGGCAAGAGCACGCTGATGAAAATCCTCGCCGGCGTGCAGCGGGCGGACTCAGGCGGCATCAGCATCGCGGGGCGGGCGGTGGAAATTCGCTCGGTGCAGGAGGCGCTGGCGGAGGGCATCGCGCTCATCCATCAGGAGCTGAATCTCGCGGACAATCTCGACGTGGCGGCGAACATCTTTCTGGGGCTCGAGCAACTGCGCTGGGGGCTGATCGACAAGGCGCGGCAACGGCGGGAGGCGCGGGAGTTTCTCCGCGCGGTCGGGCTCGATGTCGATCCGGCGGTGCTCGTGAGCATGCTGACCATCGGCCATCAGCAGCTCGTGGAAATAGCCAAGGCGCTCTCGGTAAACGCGCGCGTGCTGATTATGGACGAGCCGACGTCGAGCCTTTCCAGCCACGAGGCGGAGAACTTTTTCAAAGTCATCCGCGAGCTGCGCGGGCGCGGGGTGAGCATCGTCTATATCTCGCACCGGCTCGGCGAGGTCCGCGCGCTGGCCGACCGCGTGACCGTGCTGCGCGACGGCAAGAACGCGGGCGATCTCGGGCGCGAGGAGATGGACCACGCGCGCATGGTGAAGCTCATGGTCGGGCGCGATGTCTCGCAGTTTTACCCGCACGAGCCACACGCGACCGGCGAGACGGTCCTGGAGGTCGAGGGCTGGCGCACGCGGGCGCATCCGCGGCATCCGCTGGGTTTCCGCGTGCGCGCGGGGGAGATTGTCGGCGTGGCCGGGCTCGTGGGTGCGGGGCGCACGGAGTTGCTCGCGTCGCTCTTTGGCGTGGAGCCGGCGGTGGGTGGCGTGATGCGGGTCGCTGGCCGGGCGCTCGCGCCGCAGTCGCCGCGCGAAGCCATCGCCGCCGGGCTGGCGCTGGTGCCGGAGGATCGGAAAAAGCAGGGCGTGATCCTCGAGATGGCGGTGCGGGAAAACCTGAGCCTCGCGAGTTTGCGCCGCGACCAGCAGCGCGGATTTCTCAACCGCCGCCGCGAGACGGAAGTGAGCGCCGGGATGATGGGCAACCTGCGGATCAAAGCGCCGCATGACCGGCAGATCGTGCAGTTTCTTTCCGGCGGAAATCAGCAAAAGGTGGTGCTCGGCAAGTGGCTGGCTCTGCGCCCGCGCGTCCTTTTGCTCGATGAGCCGACCCGCGGGATCGACATCGGGGCGAAGCAGGAGATTTACAAACTGATGGAGGAACTCGCGAGCCAGGGCGTCGCCATTCTTTTCGCCTCCAGCGAAATGGAGGAGATCCTCGGCATGTCCGACCGCGCGCTCGTCATGCACGAAGGCCGCCTCGCCGGTGAACTCGCGCGCGGTGAACTGCGCGAGGAAGCCGTCATGCACCTCGCCACCGGCAGCGCCCACGCAGTCGCCTGACCTATGAAGAAAATCCTCGGCATCTCCGCGCTGCTCGCCGTCGTCTGCATCGTCACCGCGCTGGCCAGCGACAGCTTTCTCAGCGGCTACAATCTGGAAAACCTCGTCCGCCGCACCGCGCTCTTCGGGATCATCAGCATTGGCGTGGCGTTCGTCATCGTCACGGGCGGGATCGATCTTTCGATCGGCTCGGTCATCTGCCTCGTCGGCTGCGGACTGCCGTGGCTGCTCACCACGCAGCATTGGTCCATGCCCGCCGCGCTGCTCACGGTCGCCGCGGTTTCAGTCGGCATCGGGCTGATGCACGGGCTCCTCATCACCAAACTTCGCCTCCAGCCCTTCGTGGTCACGCTTTGCGGGCTGCTCCTCTACCGGGGCATCGCGCGCGGTTTCACCAATGATCAGACCGTCGGCTTTGGCAGCGAATTCAAGAGCCTGCGCAGCCTCGCCACCGCGCAGCTCGACATCCCTTTCATCCACGGCTTCGCGCTGCCCGCGCCGTGGATTTTTCTGTTCGTCGTCGCCTCGCTGGCCGGGATTTTTCTCAACCGCACCATCTACGGCCGCTACCTGCTCGCGCTCGGGCGCAACGAGGAAGCCACCCGTTACAGCGGCATCAATACCGGGCGCATGACGGTCCTCGCCTACATCATCAGCTCCACGCTGGCCGGCCTCGGCGGGGTGCTTTTCGTCCTCGATGTGAATTCGGCGCAGCCCGTGGATTTTGGAAATTTCTACGAACTCTATGCCATCGCCGCCGCCGTGCTCGGCGGGTGCAGCCTGCGGGGCGGGGAGGGGACCATCCTCGGCGTCATCATCGGGGCCGCGCTCATGCAGGTGCTGCGCAACATGATCACGCTCGTGACCACGCACAATAACATCGAGTTCGCGATCATCGGCGCGGTCATCCTGTTTGGCGTCATCGCCGACGAACTGGTCAAGCGCTACGCCGTGCGCCGCCGCGCCGCGCGGGCGCTGCTGGCCGAGGGGATAGAGACGTAGGTACCCGGTAGCGGCGGCGTCCCGCTGGCCTGGCGGGCAGTTGCAAACGCACATTCCGTTTCCAAACCGTCTCTGCCGTGAGCGCCAAGGCAGGCGGGACGCCCGTGATACGGCAAGCCGGAGGCTTGCGCTACGACTGCGGGTCCGGAGCGACAAGTATTCGTGAGCGCAGGGTCTGGGTATAAACGCGGGTGACGCCCTGAGAAGGGCACGCTGGAGTTTGCTGGGGAGGGTTGAAAGCGGGCGCGGGACGGTCGAGGGCCGTCGCCGGTTGGGGTGCTCGCGTTTTTGCGTCTCGGTTTTGCAAAAATGCGCGGCTTCCGGTGCTCGGGAGGGGCTTGGACAGGCGGGAACCAGTGTCACGGCGGGTCGGCGGAAGTTTTCTCCGGGAGGCCGGCGACCCGTGGCACGCCACCCGCTAGAGGAATATGGAAATTATAACAAACGTTATGAATATAACCCAGCCTCTCCTCTCACTCGCCGCCTTCGTCCTCCTTCCGCTCAGTGCGTCGGCCGCCCTGGTCGATCTCGGTTCGGTGGTGCCCCGCACGCCGTATGAGGCCTACATGACTCCGGTGAAACAAGTTTTTAGCAACCTCAATGGCAACACCCCGGCCATGGATCGCGTGGCCGCGCTGATGCGCCAGGGTCGCGGCTTCCGCTACTCCCACACCGATCCCTACAATCCCGCCCTGCCCCGCGAAACCGCCGCGCACCGCGTGGGCGACTGCAAGGACAAGGCGCTCTGGCTTTGCGACCAGCTCCAGGACCCGACCGCCCGTTTCGTCATCGGCAAAATGAAGCGCGGCAGCCGCATCAACCACGCCTGGGTCCTCTGGCAGGGCGAGGGCCGCTGGTGGATTCTGGACTGCACGATGAACG
>JAYWEB010000053.1:0-5782 GCA_043779575.1 Chthoniobacter sp.
GTTTCCGCGGATCAAGATCAAATCCGACGCCGCGGCCAGCCTCGCCACGGTGAAATACATCCGCGGCCGGAGCGCCGCGCAGCTCGCCGTGGACGCGAACTGCGCGTGGGGCGGCGCCGACCTCCGCGCGCTCTCGCAAGAACTCGCGGCCCTGGGCGTCGTTTTCATCGAGCAGCCGTATCCGCCCGCGCGCGATGCCGAGCTCGCCGGGGCGCGCTCGGTGCTGCCGCTCCTCGCGGATGAAAGCTGCGTGGTCGAAGAGGACGTGCCGCGCGTCGGCGCTCTCTTCGGCGCCTTCAATATCAAGCTCGTGAAATGCGGCGGCCTCACCCCGGCGCGGCGGATGGTGCTGCGCGGAAAAGTACTGCGCCAGACCATGATGGTCGGCTGCATGCTGGAAAGCAGCGCGCTGATCGCCGCCGGCGCCGCCGTGGCGCAGCGCACCAGCTACGCCGATCTCGACGGCGCGTGGCTGCTCCACGACGACCCGTTTCGCGGCTGGCCATTTGCGCGCGGCGTCCTCACCCCGCCGCCCGGCCCCGGCCTCGGCGTGGAGCCGGAAGCGGGCTTGTTTGAAAGCTGACTTGCGCTGCCGCCGGGCCTTTGCCACCTTCCGCGCCCTATGTCCAGCCCCGCCGAAACGACCACGCCGCCGATTGACCCCGGATTCGATCCGCTGGCTTTCTGGATTCAGCACCGGACGAAGATCCTCCTTTTCACCGGGCTCTTCCTCGTGGCCGTGGCGACCTATGCCATCTCCGAATGGACCCGCGCCAAAACCCTGGACGGCGCGCAGCAGCTCCTCGCGGGCGCGAAAACGGCGGACGACTATCGCAAGGTCATCGCCGAATTCCCCGCGACCAACGCCGCCGGCAACGCCCACCTCTTTCTCGCCGAGCAACTCCGCAAAGACGGCAAGCTCGACGAATCCTCCGCGCTGCTCCGCACCTTTACCGAGAAATACCCCGAGCATCCGCTGCTCAGCGGCGCGTGGACCAGCCTCGGCTCGAACCTCGAAGCGCAGAACAAGCCCGACGAAGCCCTCGCCACCTACCAGAAAGTCTCCACCAGCTACGGCGCATCGTTCAGCGCACCGATCGCGCTCATGGCGCAGGCCCGCCTGCTCCGGGCCAAAGGCAAAACCGAGGAAGCCGGGCGCATCTACGAGCAGGTCATCGCCCGCTACCCGGATAACATCGTCGCCCAGCAGGCCACCCAGGAAAACCGGCAGCTCAAGAAGTAACCCGCGCCCGCCGGGGCCGGGGAGCGCGCCGCCGCACCGCGTGGCCCAGCCGGATCACATCCTCGTCAGCGCCGTCGAATGGCTCTTCGACCGCGGGGCCTCCCACCCGAAATCCTCCCGCCGCCTGCTCTATCTCGGGCGCTCCGCGACGAATTCCCGCCTGATACCAAGTTTCCCAATCAAACAGACTGCCCGCCAGAGCTGCCTTTGGCAGAAGACAGGAAGATGGGAGCGGAGGGAGGGCGGATATTTCCTGACACCCATCTTCCTGTCCCCTCCCCGCGGGCCGGACCCGGTGCGACCGTCAGGTTATTTCAGAAAGATGGGAGCACTCCGCCACGCTCGCTCGGCATCGAAGTCTTGCCGCCACGCGAGTCCGCGCAGATGCTTCCCGCGCCGTGACGCTCCACCTCGAACTCCCCGAAACCATCGCCCGCCAGGCCCGCGTCCCCGCCGCCCCGCCCGTGGAGGGGGATGAGCGATGAACTCCGTGTCCCAAGTATCCTGTCACTCACTGCTTTCCGAGCGCGCGTATGCCTGAAGCCGCCGCCAACCCCGCCCTCGACGAAGAACTCATCTATGTGGGCCAGTGGTGGGTGCCGGGTTTTGAACACCAAAAGCTGATCGGTGATTTAGTTCGCACTGAAAAGCGTGGGATGCAGCTGCGATTCAGGGTCGCAGAGGGATTCACAAGTGGCGTTCAGCAGCCGATCAAAGTCATTCACGGAACAGACAAGCACGGCAAGCCGGTCACTTTATTTCATTCGATGTGGGCGGGAGACAGCCAGAGTGCCGCGCTCTGCAATTTCGCTTACCGTGTCGGCTATTGTTTTCATGGTTTGCATCTCCATTCGTGGGCCGATGCCGTGTTCGACGAGTATGAAACCGATTTGGAACACCTCTCAGCGTGGGTGGATATTTCCGGGTTTCTACAAGAGAACGCACCCGACCTCGAATTTGTAATTCATCACCGACTGCCCGCAGATCGCGAATTCGACTCAGGAAAAGGTTTCAAGGTCACGCTTGCCGCGCACGGCCATGCACAATCCTCGATAGATGGCACTCGCTCAATCAAAGAGAGTTGGCTGTTGCGCTTGGTGTATCCAGAGCCGCAGAACTTCAAACGCATTCGGCGAGATGCGCACAAAATCCGCCGACTGCTTTCCTTGGCTGTCGGCAAGCCATTGCACGAGCAAACGTTTATTCTCCGACGCAAGATTGACAGTAAATGGGCAGCGGGCAAGCGACTCGCCCGCGACATCCGTTGCATTTCATCGGGAACCCATTGGCCCAATCCCTCTCGGAAACGCCACGCTTGCGAGATGCGCTTTTCATTTCCAAATGTGGAGCAGGAATTTGAGAAAATCCTGCGGTGCTGGATGAGCCTGCAAGAACGACTTGCCGATGTGTTGAATCTACTCTTTTCGACAGAGGAAAACTCCGCACTTTACACCCATCACAAGTTTCTTGTCCTCGCGCAAGCGTTGGAGGTGTATCATCGCTGCTGGCGCGAACGATACCCGCAGAATGTTGAGACAAAGGTTGATTTCACTGCGCGCAAAAAGCGGATTCTCTCTGGGCTGAGCAAAACTGATGCAGCTTGGCTGAAGTCCAAGATTGGAGCGACGAACAACGTCACCCTCGATACGCGCCTGCACGCTGTTTTGGCAGACAAACGAAAGTGGCTTGCTGGGCTTGTGGTGAACGAGAAAGAGTTCGCGAAAACTGTTCGATTGCTCCGCAATCAATATACGCACTGGCCTGAGCCATCGAAGCGCAAAACCAAGGCCAAAGCAGCAGATACATACGAGGTCTATGAGCGACTTTTTCGCGTGCTTCTTGTCTGCGTGTTAAGCGATCTCGGCCTGCCGGATGCAGTGATTCGCCGGGCTGCAAAATATGATCCAGGCGTTTGGGTGAGCTACACGGAGAAGGAGGAGCAAACACCGACTACAAATTCTTTCCCGCTGCTCGGCCTTCCTCTTTCCAGAGGGCGTAACTATGGGAAGCCGAAGAAAAAATCAGCAGATTAGGGATCCAGCCATGAAAGAACATATCCGAGCACTGGCTGACCGTTACGCTGCCGAGCTGAAACGCAGCATTGATGCGCGCGTTGAGGAGATGGAGCATGATGACCGTTCGCATGTGCTCATCTATCAAGTGCTGGGCGTTTCCGAGGGTGAGGGGAAGCTGATTGATGTTTACCAGAACAAGGGGCGGTTTCTTTACAAGTATGCCGGTTCGTTTCTGGAGGAGGCGGCGAAGCTGTGTTTCAAGGCGAAGTTTCCTGACTCGGGTTCTGTGCGGGTTCCGAATACCCGCGGTTCGCGCCCGAAGCTTTTTGGGGTGGATTGCTTGGTGGGGAATGATGCTTTGGAAATCAAGTGGCGGGATGCGACAACGGATGGCGACCACATCACCAAGGAGCACACCCGGATTCAGGCCGTAGGGGATGTCGGCTACAGGCCGGTCCGGGTGATGTTTTACTATCCGAATCGCGAGCAGGCGATGCGCATCCAGCAAACGCTGGAGAGCCTCTACAAAAGCGTGCAGGGCGAATATCACTACGCCGACGCGGCTTGGGCTTATGTGAAGCGGCGCACGGGCGTGGACTTGCTTGAGATATTGAAAGAACTGGCAGCAGAAAGGACGGCGCAAGATGGCAAGTGAAGTCCTTCATGGCGATTGTCTGGCGGTGGGCGCTGGCTTGGCGGCTGAGTCAGTGGACTTGGTTTATGTGGACCCGCCTTTCTTTACGCAGAGAACGCACTCGCTTGTTACTCGTGACCGGGCGACGAAGTTTGAGTTTAGCGACGAATGGAAGTCGCGGGAGCAATACATTGAGTTTCTGCGGGTCCGCTTGGTGCAGTTTCGGCGGGTGTTGAAGGCGACGGGGTCGCTTTTCTTTCACTGCGACACGAATGCCTCGCATCACATCCGCTGCTTGCTGGATGAGGTTTTCGGGGAGGCTATGTTTCGTTCGGAAATCATCTGGCACTATCGCCGGTGGTCGAACTCGCAGCGCAGCCCGCTGCCTTCGCACCAGACGATTTTTTTCTACAGCAAGACGGACGCTTACCAATATCACCAAATCTTCGATGGCTACTCGCCCTCGACGAATGTGGATCAGATTCTCCAGCGACGGCAAAGAGACGGGCACGGCAAGTCTGTGTATGCCCGTGATGGCGAGGGGAACATCGTGAGCGACGGACACAAGAAGGGCGTGCCCATCGCGGATGTTTGGGACATTCCCTTTCTCAACCCAAAGGCGAAAGAGCGCGTGGGCTATCCGACGCAAAAGCCCATCCTTTTGATCGAACGAATCATTTCGCTGGTGACGCTGCCGGGGGACTCGGTGCTCGATCCGTTTTGCGGGAGCGGCACGACGCTGGTTGCCGCGGAATTACTCGGACGCAATTCGCTCGGCGTGGACGTTGTCGCTGATGCGGTGCAGTTGGCGACGCAGCGATTGGAGCAGCCTTTCAAGACTTCATCCGAACTACTCCGCAAAGGCCGTGAGTCCTACGTCCAGTCGGACGAGGAGGCTTTGGCTTTTCTGCATGGTGTGCCGATTGTCCCCGTGCAGCGAAATCGCGGGATTGACGCGATTTTGAAGACTGCGGCGGGCGAGGGTTCCGTGCTGATTCGCGTCCAGCGCAAAGGAGAAAGCCTGATGGATGCCGCCGAGTTGCTTCACCACGCGGGGCACAGCAAACAGCCTGCGACGTTGGTTTTGGTGGTCACGGATTCACAGCAGGCGCCTGGGCTGTTCCACACGCTGCCCCCGGATGTTTTGTTGGTGAATTCAACGAGAAGTGAACTGGCAGAGCGGCTGGCAGACAGGGGCATCGGAAAGCTGTCGGGCATCTGAGTGCATTGCCTATGCGCGAGAAAATCTTCCACCCCGACCGGCCCTGTGCCCGCCTCGACGCGGTGACGCGCCGGAATTTCCTCTGGCAGCTTGGCGGCGGACTGGGCGGCGTGGCGCTGGCGTCGATGCTTTCGCGCGAGGGGCTGCTCGCGGCGGACGCCGTGGTTTCCAGCAATCCGCTCGCGCCGAAGCCGCCGCACTTTGCGCCGAAGGCGAAGGCGGTGATCCAGATTTTTTGTCCCGGCGGGCTGAGTCACGTCGATACGTGGGACTACAAGCCGGGGCTGGAGCGGATGCACGGGCAGCCGTTCGATGCGGAGCTGGGGAAGCAGACGTTTGCGGGTGTGGCGGGAAATTACGCGAAGAGTTTCTGGCCGTTCCGCCAGCACGGGCAGTGCGGGCGCTGGATCAGCGATCTTTTTCCCGGCCTCGCGCGGCATGTCGATGAGATGGCGTTCATCCACTCGATGCAGAGCAAGTCGGCGCTGCACGGGCCGGCGATGTTTATGATGAACAGCGGCTTCATCCGGCCCGGCTTCCCGGCGATGGGCGCGTGGGTGACTTATGGCCTCGGCAGCGCGAGCGAGGATCTGCCGGCGTTCGTGGTGCTGCCCGATCCGCGCGGGCTGCCGCCGGGCGGAGTCGTGAATTGGGGCGCGGGATTTCTG
>JAYWEB010000054.1:0-5756 GCA_043779575.1 Chthoniobacter sp.
AGTTCCTTGCAGAGCCGGTGCGACTTGGCATCGAAGGCATAGAAGCACTGGTTTAGCTCCGGTGTCCCATCGCCCCAGAAGCCCACGCGCTCCCGGTCGGGGCAGTCGTAGAAATGCTCCCTCATGCAGATGTAGGCCGTCCGGGCGGCCTTCTTCCAAAGCACGTTGTAATCGCTGTCGTTACATTCAAAGGAGCCCGCGAACGACGTGTCGTAACCCGTCTCCCGATACTTCACCGCCCGCACGGTGACTCCGGCGGGGATGGTGTAGAACGCGCCTTCCCCGCTCACCCAGTTTTTGGCCTCGTAGCTTTGCAGCCCCGCGCGGGTCGTATAGGTCTCGGTCTGGGTGAGGTAGAGGACCAGCGGGTTGGTGGAGTTGAAACTAATCTCCTTGCCCGCCTCGGCCTCGACTTCGATCCAGGGCTGGAAGTGGCAGTTGTAAGGTATCGTGCAGACGAGCCTCCAGGGAGTGTTCTGGACGTGGGGCAGGTCTTTGGAGAGTCGGACGTAGTCCTTCGATCCGTAGTCTTTCAGCCCGGCGGCGAGGGTGGGTCGGGCCTCTTCACCGAGCAGGGTGGCAGCGGTGAGGGCGATGATTAGGGCGATGTGTTTCAGCATGGGATGGGTGATGGTTTCAAACACTGGCAGAAAGGGCCTGACTATGTGGTAGTAAGAATACGAACACGGAAAGATGCCCGTCATCCTGAGCGGAGTTCCGTGGGGGCGAAGGCGGGACGGAACGGAGTCGAAGGACCTCTAACTTTTCGCGGGCGGAGGCGGTGGGAGAATGTCGGGCGTGGAACAGCGTCGCAGAACCACCAGCCACCACCTTCGCCCCCACCTGGAGTTGGAGGTCCTTCGACTGCGCTACGCCCGCCTTTCCGCCTCCGCTCCGCTCAGGATGACGGCGAGAGGTTTGCAAACACGCCCTAGAAATCGAAGCCATCGATGTTCTCCTTGTTAAAGATGAACGGTTTTCCCAGCAGGATGTTATCGCCCTTGATCTCCATCTTGCCGATCTTGCCCGCGTCGAATTCCGTGGCCCCGCTCTTGAGCGCACCGCTGGCGATGGCGGCGGCGGCTTTCACCGTGAGGTAGCCGAGGTCTTCGACTTTCCACAGGATCACGGACTGCGTGACACCGTTTTTCACGTAAGCCTTGTTCTCGCTCGGCAGCCCGAGGCCGAGCACCTTCACCGCGCCGGTTTTGCCCGCCTGCTTCACCGCCTCGGCGGCGCCGGGGACAGCGGGCGAGCAGATCGCCATGACGCATTTCAGATTGGGATAGGCGCTGAGCAGGTTGGTCGTCTCCTGCTGCGCCTTGTCCTTCTGGTCGTCGCACGGCTTGGTATCCACGAGCTTCATCTTTGGATACTTCGCCGCCAGCCGCGCCTCGATGTGCTTGCGCCATTCGTTCATGTTCGCGGCGGTGAGCGTGGCGGTGATGATCGCGAACTCGCCCTCGCCGCCGGTGAGCCGCGCGGCTTCATCCATGAGGGTGTTGCCGATGCCTTCCGCGGTCGCCTGGTTCACAAAGAACGAGCGCGCATCGGTGTTCGCGTCGCTGTCATAGGTCACGACCTTGATGCCCTTGTCCTGCGCGGCCTTGAGCGCCGCAGAGATGCCTTCCTTGTTCTCGCACGCGGCGGCGATGACGGTCACGCCGTAGTTCACCCAGCCCTCGACGATCTCGTTCTGCTTTGCCGGATCGGTGTTCGTGGGGCCGTCGTAGATCAGGTCCGCGCCGAGTTCCGCGGCGGCGGCGCGCGCGCCTTTTTCCACGGTGGCAAAGTATTGGTTGCCCTTGCTCTTGGGCAGCAGGGCGATGGTCATTTTCTTGCCGCCGCCCGCTTGGTCCGAGCCGCCGCCGGACGACGATTTATCGCAGCCGCCGAAGAGGGCGAGCGCGGGCAGGGCGAGGAGGGTGGCGATGAAGGAGTGGCGTTTCATGTCGTAGGTTGGGGTTTGGTTTGGGCAAGAGATTGCCGGTGCGCGCGGCGCGCGGCGAGCGATTTTGCAAGCGCCCCGCCGGCGAGCGCGAGAATGAGGAGCGCGCCCGTGAGCAGGCTGCCGAGTTCGCTGCCGATGCCTTGCAGCGCGATGCCGGGGATGAGCTTCAGGCCGGTCGTGAGCACGGCCACGCAGGCCACGCCCAGCACCGTGCCGCCGACGGTGCCGATGCCGCCAAAGATGCTGGTGCCGCCGAGCACCACGGCGGTGATGGCCTGCAATTCGTAGCCCGAGCCGGCATCGGCGCGCGCCTGGCGCAGCCGCGCGGTGAAAACGAGCGCGGCCAGCGCGGCGACGAACCCCGCGAGCACATAGGTCAGCGCGATGCGCCGCGGCACCGGCAGCCCCGCGTAGCGTGCGCCTTCCGGCGAGAAGCCGATGGCGCGCAAGGACCGCCCGAAAGTCGTGCGATGCACGAGCACGCCGATGCCGATCGCCACGGCGATGAACAGCCAGCCCTGATACGGCAGGCCCAGCGCGCGCTCGCGTCCGAGGGCGAGAAATTCCGGGCTGAAATCTTTGTAGGTCATCGTGCCTTTGGTGATGGCTTCGGCGAGTCCGCGGAAGAGCGAAAACGTGCCGAGCGTGACGATGAGCGGCGGCAGGCGCAGCCCCGTGATGAGGCCGCCGTTCAACCCGCCCGCCGCCGCGCCCACCCCGAGCGTGAGCAGCGCGGCGAGCGGCGTGGCCAGATGCCATTCGTGCGTGAACACGCCGAAGAGCACCGCGCACAGCCCGAGCAGCGAGCCGACCGAAAGATCAATGCCCGCCGTGAGAATGATCGGCATCATGACCAGCGCCAGCAGCCCGATTTCCGCCGAATGTCGGACGATGTTCGCGAGGTTGTCCGGCGTGTTGAAATTGCGACCGACCGCGCTGAAGAAAACGACTTCGGCGATCAGGACGAAGCAGAGCACGGCCTCCGGTCGGGCGAGCAACGATTTCCAGTAAAAGCGGGCTGAGGACATTTTTGTATGTGGATGATGTGCGAAGTGTCTCGGCGTGTGCGGAAACGAGTTGCGTCACTCAACTCTCAACACACAACACTCAACTTCTTCTGCTGCGGAGGCCGTCGGCGACCACGGCGAGCAGGATGACGAGGCCCTGGATGGCTTTCTCCCAGTAGGCTTCGACGTGCAGATAAGTGAGCGCGGGGTTGACCGTGGCGAGCAGCAGCAGCCCGATGAAAACGCCCCACAGATGACCGCGCCCGCCATTCACCGCGACGCCGCCGACGACCGCCGCGGCGATGACTTTCAACTCGAGTCCGCCGCCCGCCTTCGGGTCCACTTGCGGCGACTGGACGATGTTCATCACTGCCGCGAGGCCGGTCAGCGCGCCGAGCAAAAGGAACACGCCGAGCGTGGTGCGCCGCGGGTTGAGGCCGGCGAGACGCGCGGCCTCGGCATCCGTGCCGACCGCATAAACACGCCGGCCCGCGGCGAGGTTTTTCATCGCCCACGCCGCGAGCGCGAGCAGCAGCACCGCCGCCGCGATGAGCGCGATCTGTCCGCGCTGCTGGCCGAGTCCGAACCATTGCATCCCCGGCGGCAGGTTCACGAATTTGCCCTGCTGGAAAAGGCGCAGCGCTTCCTGCCAGGTGACCATCGTGGCCAGCGTGACGACGATGCTCGGCAGGCCCAGCCCGGCGACGAGCCAGCCATTGAGCGCACCCATCGCCGCGCCCGCCGCGACGCTCGCGAGAAGCACCACCGGCAGCGGAATGCCCGCCGCCGCGAGCAGCCCCGCGACCACCGCGCACACGCCGAATTGCGAGCCCACCGAGATGTCGATCTGCCGGCAGATGATGACGAGCGCCATCCCCACGGCCACGACCAGCGCGGGCGCCTGCGCGGTGAGCCGCGAGAGGAGCGGGGAGAGATCGAAAAACGCGGGCGCGACCACGGCGAGCGCCGCGAGCAGCAGCACCAGCGCGCCGGCGACGGAGAGTTCGCGGAAGTATTTCCCCATCACGCCGCCGCCTTTCCCGAGTGGCCCAGCGCCGCCGCCATCACGTCGTGCGCGTCGCTTGCGCCGGAGAGCAGCGCGGTGATCGTCCCGCCGCGCAGCACCGCGATGCGGTCGCTCATCCCGAGCACCTCCGGCAGGTCGCTGGAGATCATCAGCACGGCGAGGCCGTCCTTCGCGAGGCGGCGGATGATTTTGTGAATCTCGCCTTTGGCCCCGACATCCACTCCCTGCGTCGGCTCGTCGAGAATGAGCAGCCGCGGTTTGGTCGCCAGCCAGCGGGCGAGCGCGACTTTTTGCTGATTGCCGCCGGAGAGCGAGCTGCCGGGCGCCTCCGGCCCGAAGGCTTTCACCGCGAGGTCGCGGATGTAATCGAGCGCGAGCGCCCGCTCCGCGCCGAAGCGCAGCCACGCGCCGGGAAACAGGCGCGGATGAATCGCCATCGTCATGTTCGCGGCGAGCGGCATTTCGAGAATGACGCCGTGCCGCCGCCGATCCTCGGGCACGTAGGCGATGCCGTGGGCGATGGCCTCGCGCGGCGAGGAAATGCGGACGCGCTCCCCGCCGAGCAGGATCTCGCCGGAGTCTGCGGGCGTGATCCCGAAAAGAATCCGCGCCAGCTCCGTGCGCCCCGCGCCGACCAGCCCGGCGAGGCCCACGATTTCGCCCGCGCGCACGTCGAGCGTGATGTCGCGCACGCCGCCCGCCGCGCAGCCCACGCCGCGCAGCGCGAGCACCACCGCGCCCGGCGCGCTCTCGGCGGGCGGATAAATCGCCGACACTTCCCGCCCCACCATCAGCCGGATGAGCGACGCCTCATTGATCGCGTCCACGGGATTCGTGCCCACACTTTCGCCATCGCGCAGCACCGTCACGCGATCGGCCAGCGCGAAAATTTCCTCCAGCCGATGCGAGATATAAATGACGCCGACGCCCTGCGCGCGGAGGTCGCGCACCACGGCGAAGAGCAGATGCTGCTCGTTCTGCGTGAGCGAGGCCGTGGGCTCATCCATGATGACGATGCGCGCGCCCGCGCCGAGCGCGCTGGCGATTTCCACGAGCTGCTGCTCCGGCATGGAAAGCGCGCGCACCTCCCGCGCCGGATCGATCTCCGCGCCGACGCGCTGCAAAAGTTCCTCCGCGCGCCGCCGCATTTCCGCCCAGCGCACGCGCTGGAAAGCCGATGTTTTCTCCAGCCGCAGCGCGATGTTTTCCGCGACGGAGAGATCGGGAAAAAGCGCCGGCTGCTGATAGATGCAGGCGATGCCAAGCGCGCGGGCGCGGGCCGGAGTGAGCTGGCTGACGACTTCGCCGCCGACCGCGATGGTGCCGCCATCCGGCTGATGCGCGCCGGTGATGACTTTGATGAGCGTGGATTTGCCCGCGCCATTTTCCCCGAGCAAGGCATGGACCTCGCCCGCCCGCAGATCGAACGACACGCCTCGCAGCGCGCGCACCGCGCCGAACGATTTTTGGACCGCGGAAAGTTGGAGGAGGGTTGGCAAAGTGGCGGGGATAAAGCCGCAGCAGGTGGCGGTTTTCAATGGCGAAAATACCGGCTAGAACGATCCGCTCGTATCGCGGGGCGTGTGTGGACGCGAGGAGCGCGACGGCTGTGAAAAATACTTCGGAGCTTGGGTGGATGGCGTCGCTCCGCGCGCCATGCCCACCACGCGCGCCAGCGCCACTCTGAAAGATGGGCCTTCGGCGCGGCTATCGCATGGCGCGCGGAACGGCGCCATCCACCAGGGAGAGTTTTTCCAACCGCCTGCTAGCT
>JAYWEB010000055.1:0-5742 GCA_043779575.1 Chthoniobacter sp.
TTCTACGGGCCGAAGATCGACATCCAGATTTGGAACGTCATCGGCAAAGAGTTCACCCTCGCCACCAACCAGGTCGATTTCGCCGTCCCCGCGCGCTTCGGCCTGACTTACAAGGACAAGGATAACTCCTCTAAAACTCCGCTCTGCATCCACCGCGCCCCGCTCGGCACGCACGAGCGTTTCATCGGCTTCCTCATCGAACACTACGCGGGTAACTTCCCGCTCTGGCTAAGTCCCGAGCAGGTCCGCATCCTCCCCTTCGGCGACGACGAACCGCTCGTCGCCTCCGCCAAAGCCCTGCAAGCCGAACTCCGCGCCGAAGGCGTCCGCGCCACCCTCGACGCCAGCACCGACCCGATCAAAGCCAAGATCGCCAACGCCGAGCAGATGAAAGTCCACCACATGCTCGTCATCGGCCCCCGCGACCTCGAAGCCGGTAACATCAGCGTCCGCATCCACGGCCAAGGCAACCTCGGCGCAAAGCCGCGCGCGGAAGTCGTGGCGGAAATTTTCGCCGCGATCAAAGAGCGGCGGGCGTAGCGGCGATCATGGACATTGCGCTGCCAGCGGAGGGAGCACCAAAGGTGTGCAAACATGCCAGCCCAGGGCAACGCCTTGGGAACCCTGGGGGAAGGCGAGCAAGCCCTGAAAGGGCGAGACACGTTGTTCGCCCCTTCAGGGCTTGGTCTATCTCCACACATTACCCAGGGCGTTGCCCCGGGCTGGCATGTCGGCGGGCCTTTGGCCCTATTCGGCGTGCGCCAGACCAAAGTGCATGACTGGCTCTTAACTCATCAACTCTCATCAAATCCTATGAACAACAAATTCGAAATCGTCGTTTACTGGAGCGAACAGGACGGCCACTACCTCGCCGAAGTGCCCGAACTCCCGAGCATCATCACCGACGGTGCGAACCGCGTGGAAGCGCTCCGCAACGCCGAAGAGATGATCGACGCCTACCTCGCGGCGGCGCGCGTGGCATCGTGGACAATCCCCGAGCCGAAGGGCCGGCTGGCGTTTGCCTGAGCGATGGCCGCGATCAAAGAACGCCGGATAAACTGGGAACAAACTTGCGCATGAAACCAACCATCTTCCTCATCCTCGCCGGACTGCTGACCTCACTGAGCCTGGCTCGCGCCGGCGAGCCCAAGGCGGGCAAGACCGTGCCTGGCAAGATGCCTGGCAAGACCGTGGCGCTGGGTGTGCAGTGGCTGGCCGGAATGGCCGACGACCGCATCGACGAAAGCTCGGGCGTCTCGGTCAGTCGCCGCGATCCGAATGTGCTCTGGACCCACAACGACGGCGGCTTGGGGAAAAAGCCCCGCCTGTTTTCGATCGACCGCGCGGGCCGGACCCTGGCGGTGTTTTCCATCGGGGGCACGAGTTTGCACGACTGGGAGGACATTGCCACGGATGGGGCCGGGCACCTCTACCTCGGCGACATTGGGAACAACGATGCCAAGCGGAGCACGCTGGCCGTTTACCAGTTCGACGAGCCCGATCCGCGGGCGAGCGCGGGCGCGGTGACGGTGCTGCGCGCGTGGCAACTGCGGTTTCCCGGTGCGCCTTTTGACTGCGAGTCCCTCTTTATTTGGAAAGAGCACGGCTACCTGGTCTCGAAGGTTTTCGCCGACGCGCACGCGCAGATTTTTCGCTTTCCGCTCAAGGACGCCACCGAGCCCGTGATGCTCGAACTCGTGGCCACGACGAAGATCGATTCGCCCGTCACCGGCGCGGACATTTCCGCCGACGGAAAGCTCCTCGGCCTGGTGGCGAAGAACGGCGCCTACGTCTATCGCATCGATGGCGATGTCGGGCGGGTCGCGAAGGCGAAGCCCTACCACACGAAATACAAGGACGCGAGAATCGAAGGCTGCAGCTTCGCGGCCGACGGGCTCCTTTGTACCAGCGAGACTGGCGCGATCTATCTTTTCACCGACCCGCCGTTTCGCGGGAAGTAGGTGCTGCTGGCGACGATTCCAAGGTGATGGACGAGTGGAAATACCAGCCGGCCGGCGACCAGGGGCTCGACGCGCACGCGAGCTTGCGCAGCCTGAAGCGCGAGGCGGGGCTCGTCGCCACGGTGACGCAGACCGCGTGGCGCGTGGCCGTGCGGGCGTATCTGCGCGGCTATCACCGGCTGCGCGTGCATGGCGTGGAGCACATCCCGGTGCGGCCGCCCTTCGTCATGATCGCCAACCACTCCAGCCATCTCGACGTGCTCACGCTCGGCGCGGCGCTGCCGTGGCGGCTGCGGCGGCACGCCTTTCCGATCGCCGCGGGCGATGTGTTTTTTGAAACGCCGGTGGTGTCCGCTTTCTCCGCCATGATGCTCAACGCGCTGCCCATGTGGCGGAAGCGCTGCGGCTCGCACGCCATGCAGGAGCTGCGCGACCGGCTCATCGGCGACCCCGCGATCTACCTGCTTTTTCCCGAGGGCAAACGCAGCCGGGACGGCACCATGAGCCCCTTCAAGCCGGGCCTGGGCATGATGATCGCCGGCGCGCCCGTGCCGGTGGTGCCGTGCTGGATCGACGGTGCTTTTAACGCCTTTCGCCCCGAGACGAAACTGCCCAAGCCCCGGCCCATCAGCCTCCGCATCGGCCCGCCGCTGGATTTCGCCGACCTCGCCAATGACCGCGCCGGTTGGGAGAGCATCGCCGCCCGGCTCGAAGCCGCGGTCGTCGTGCTGCGCGATGCGCCGCGCTGAGCGGGGCCGCTATTCCTCCAGCTCGGTGTGGATTTCGATGAAGTGGAGGATGTCGTGGCGGGTGACGATGCCGACGAGTTTGCCGTCGTCGATGACGGCGAGGCGGGTGAGTTCGGGCGCGAGGAGCAGGCGCATGGCGCGGGCGGCGGATTCGTTGACGCCGATGCGGAGGGCTTCGGCGCTCTTTTCGGCGACGACATCGCCGGCGGAAACGTAGGGCCATTTCTCGCGCGGGATTTCTTTCAAAAAGTCCAGGCGCAGCAGCCCGCGGAAGTCGCCATCGGCGGTGCAGACGGGGTAGGCGACGTAGTGGCCGGCGAGGAAAAAATCATCGACCGCGAGGCTGAGCGGGAGGGTGTCGGGGATGACGGCGGGGTTCGCGGTCATGAGGTCGCGGACGCGGACGCCGGCGAGGGTTTCGCGCTGGACGGCGTTGGCGTAGCCGGACTCGGCGGCGCTTTTCAAAAAGAAGCCGATGAGGACGAAGACGAGGCCATTCCAAGCGTGGAGGTCGAGGAGCATCCAGACGCCGGTGCCGATGAGCAGCCAGCTAAAGCCGATGCCGATGCGCGAGGAGATGTAGGTGGCGCGGCGGAGGCGTCCGGTTTTGGCCCAGAGCAGCGCGCGGAGCACGCGCCCGCCGTCGAGCGGATAGCCGGGGATCATGTTGAAGACGACGAGCATGAAATTCGTCTGCGCGAGCCAGCCGCAGAGCACCGCGAGGCTGGTGCAGCCGAGCGCGCCGAGGCCGAAGTCCGCGAGGGTGAAAATGAGGCAGAGCAGGACGCTGACGGCGGGGCCGCCGAGGGCGATTTTCAGTTCGGTCCTGGCGTCGTCGGGCTCGCGCTCGATCTCGGCGAGTCCGCCGATAAAGAGCAGGGTGATGCGCGGGACGCGGATGCCGCAGCGCTGGCTGACGAGGCTGTGGCCGAGTTCGTGGAGGAGGATGCTGAGGAAAAAAAGCAGCGCCGCAGTGCCGCCGAGCGCGAGGTAGAAGGCTTGCGAGCGGCCGGGCAGCTCGATCGGGAAAGCCTCGAAGGCGAGCTGATGGGTGACGATGGCGGCGATGAGGAACCACGAGGCATCGAGGTAAAACTCGATGCCGAACCAGCGCCCGATGAACAGCCCGGTGCGGCGGCGGCCCGGTGCCCGTTCGCCGCTCACGGGTGCGCGCCGCTGGTCGGCGCGGGTTCGGTGGCGGGCTCCGTCTCGATGTCCGGCCAGTCCGCCAGCTCCACGTTTTCCCGCAGGTCCACCGGCACGAGCAGGCTGAAGCGGGATTCGCCGGTGAGGAAACGCGCGGCCGTTTCACCGCTGATGGCGGCGCGGATGGCGCGCTCGGTCAGCGGCGGCTGGCTGGCGAAAACGCGCATCGGGTCGGGCAGCGCGCCGGTGACGTAGATCGCGAAAGGCTCGGAGGAAACGGTGCCGGTGGCCTGCGCCGAGATGATGGGCGTGGCGGGAAAGCCGGCGCGAAAGTCGAAGTCGAGCTGCTGGAGATGGAGGAGGCTTTCCGCGGCAACGGGGAAGGCGCGCGGCGGCGGCGGGCTGGCGACCGCGGTGACGCGGATGCTGCCGACCAACGCCGGCTCGCGGCCGGTTCCGCTCAACCGGACGTTGGCGGAGACGGTTTGCTCGGGCAGCGCGACTTTCTCCGCGGTCGCCTGCACGTCGAAACGCCACGCGCTCCACGGCGCGCCGGCGGGCGGCAGGACCGGTGGAAATTCACTCACGGGGCCGCCGGTCAAAAGGTCCGCGAAGGCGGGACGCCAACCGCCAACCGCAGCGGTGGTCACTTGCGCCTGGCCGCTCACGCTGCCGCCGCTCAGCGGCCCGGTCAGGCGCAGGGCGAGCTGCGTGTTCGCGACCGCGCCGCCCTCGTTTTCGCCGGTGGCGAAAAGGCGCACGCGGCTGTTCGCACTGGTCACGGCGAGTTGCAGCGCGGGGTCGCGGAGATTCGTGAAATCGATCTCGCCGCTCGTGCTGAAGTCGCCGGTCGGATGCTGGCCGGTGAATTTTTCGACGCGCAGCGTCTGGCCCGCCAACGCCACCGCGCCCTCGACCTCGCTGAGCGCCGCGCCGCTCCAGCCGAGCGGGAGGCGGGCTTTGGTGAGCGTGAGCTGGCCGCCGGTCTTGAGCGCGCCGAGCGGGCCTTCGGCGGTCACGCTGCCGCGGACGGTGCCCTCGATGGGGAAGTTCATTCCGCTGAGCTGCGCGGTTTCGCGGAGGCGGAGGTTGTAGGCGGTGAGGTGGAGTTTCCCGACGGTGTGATCGTCGAGCAGTTTGGCGAAGGAGATGTTTGGCCACGCGTTCCAGAGGTCGAGCGGGAGGAGCGCGTCGCCTTCCAGCCAGAGGTCGCGCTGGTGGGTGAGGCGGATGTCCTGGAGCGAGACGGCTTTGTCCAGCACGCCGACGCGGGCGGTGAAAGAGGAGACGTCGTCGGACAGCGCGAAGGTCGAGAAGGCGAGGCCGCCGCGCGAGTAGGTGGCCTCGAAGTCGGCGTTGATCGGGTGGAGCAGCGCGGCCGTGGCGCCGAGCGAACGGACTTTGCGCAGCCGCGCGAGAAACTTGCCGCTGTGGCCTTGCGCGGAGCCTTCGCCGTCCCAGTCGATGAACGCGCCGCCGGCGAGCGGCTCGGGGAGGAGGGGCTGGCCGAGGAGCGCGGCGTATTTGGCGAGGTCCTGCACGGAGGCGTGCATTTCGCCCCAGTATTGTTTGTCGCCGAGGATGTTCAGCACGCCGCGGCCGCGCAGGTAGTCGCCGGCGTTGAAGAGCGAGATGTTGGTGATTTGATACTCGTTGCCGTTGAGCTTCACGCTGGCGTGGAGTTCCTCGATGGGGGCGCTGCGCCAGCGGAGATTCGAGCCGGAGACGAGGAGCTGGCCGTGAAACTGGCGGTCTTTGCCGCGGATCGAGCCGTCGATATTGGCCCGGCCGGCGGCGTATTTGAACTCCGGCAGGAGCAGCGCGGAAAGCTCGGTGAGGTTTTCGATCTTGGCCGCGATGTCGCAGGAAAATTCCGAGCGCCACCA
>JAYWEB010000056.1:0-5740 GCA_043779575.1 Chthoniobacter sp.
TCGGCACCACGGCGGCAGGCACCACCGTGACGAGCGGCGCGACCCTCGACGTGCAGGCCAACATTGGCACCGAAGCGATCAGCGTCGGCGGCACCGGGGTCAGCGGCACCGGGGCCTTGGTCGCCAGCACCGGCACCGGCACGGTCGGCGGCGCGGTCGCCCTCACAGCCACCACCAGCATCGGCGGCGCGGGCACGCTCAACGTCAATGGAGCGGTCACCGGCGGTTTCAACCTGAACAAAGTGGGTGCGGGCACGACGAACTTCGGTCCCGCTGGATCACTGGCCGGCGTGGGCAACCTGACGGCCGAGGCTGGCACGACTAACGTGAACAGCGTCCTCGGCACTGGCACGTCCGCGGTGAGTGTGGGTCCGGTGAGCACCGCCACCCTGAAGTTTGGCAGCGTGAGCCAGACGCTCAGTTCGCTGACCATCGGGGCCGGCTCGACCGTGACCTTCACCAGCGGCTTGGCCTCCTTCAGCGGCGGATCGGGCGGCAAGGCTCCGGGCTTCGGCGGTGCCGCCACCGTGCCCGAGCCCGGCACCCTCGGCCTGCTGCTGGTCGGCGCGCTCGGCGTGCTGAACCGCCGCCGTCGTCAGTCGTGAACACGGAAAGTAACTTGGGCTTTAGCCCAATGATCCCGTGTACTTCTGTCTGTCTGTCTGCTAGGAATTTGCTTTCGCGCCCGCTGCACCGCGCCGTGGAGTAAACGGACAGGTCAAATGGTCGCCCAAACGGCGTAAGCCCACCCACCAAAAACCGCCGCGCCCCCGCTACTGCAGGATCGGCGACGCGCCCTTGAGGATTTTCAGCGCGAAAAGCAGGCCGCCGGGGACGAGTTCGTAGAGGCGGTTGCGGTCGTCGAAAAAGAGCAGGTATTGGCGGAGTTCGTAGGCGCAGAGGGCGGCGGTGGCCATGCCGAGAATGAGCGGCTGGCGGGTGCCGAAACGGCGCGTGAGGTCCGCGAGCTGGCAGAACGCGAGCAGGCGCAGCGGCATGTCCCAGATCGTGGTGTAGCGCAGGTTCATGCCGTATTTCACGTTGCACATGAGGACGTAGCCGCAGGCCATGAACGCGGTGAGAAAGAGCAGCGCCAGACTTTGCCGACCGGAGGAAAACGCCGCGCCGATCGCCAGGATGAGCACGATGGGGCTGACCAGCAGGTAGTCGCTGAAGTAGCGGTACCACGGCCCGTCGCCGGTGCGGATGGCGTAGTCGAGGTGCTGCGCTTTGGTCACGAGCAGCTTGTAGATGGTGATGAAACTGTCTGTCCCGCCGGCCAGCGTGATGAGCACGGTCAGCCCGAGCAGCGGCCCGGCGATCATGCACAGCAGTAGCCGGGGCGTGACCGCGCCCCATTTCGCCCAGTGGTTCAGACCGATCACGCCGCTGAGTGCGACGAAGACGAAGAAGGAGTTTTCCTTGGTCAGCACCATGGCCGCGAGGCAGGCGGTCAGCGCGCCGAGCCGGCCCGGATGGTCCGGCGCGCGCAAGTTTTCCCAGAGCAGCCAGAGGGACATCATTGCCCAAAAGGCGAGGACGCCGTCGATCATCCGATGCTGCGCGAGATGGATCTGCACGGGCGCGCAGCACATCAGCGCGAGCGTCCCGAGCATCGCGCCATCGCCGCGCAGTCGTCGGGCGAAAAGGGCGGACGGGATCAGGATGAGCACGGCGAAGAGGCAGGAGACGGACTTGAGCGACGAGAGCGCCACCGCGTTCGCGACCGGGCCTGGTTTGTCCAGTCCGCCGGGACCGAACGCCTGGCTCCACAGGCTGCCGCAGAAAATGTAGAGAAACCGTGTGGGTGGTAGTTCGGCGATGCCGTCGCCGCTTTGCTGCTGGATGAAATATTCGCAGATCGCCGGGTAGGCGGTGAGGCCCTTGGCGTTCAGCAGCACCACGTAGCGCTGGTAGAGATGCTCGTCGAAACCGACTCCGGTGAACCCGGCGGTCGGGTAAATGCGGAGGAAAGCGCCCACGGCCAGGAGCAGCAACGCCATCAGCCAGACCTTCCCGGAAGTCCGGGGCGACGGCGCGGCGGCGCGGGCGGAGGTGGCCTCGCGAGCGGGCACGGGGAGCGGGGGGGCGATAGTGAGGGTAAGCGACATCTCAGACATGAGATGAAAGGTGAAAGCAAACGCCGCGCCCGATTGGCACGGCATCTTCTTTTCTCCGGGGCTCCGCATCATTTTGCCATCACCGCTACCCGTGCCCCGGTTCGTCCGCTTTTTATTTCCGAGTTTTCTGCTGGCCGGCCTCGCCGTGGTGCTTTTTTGCTTCGCGCCGTTTTCCGCGCCGGATCGGCTGGCGGAAGCGCTGGTTCTCGAAGTTGGCTTGGCGTCGCCGTCCGTCGGCGAGCTGCGCCTGGCGTGCGTGCGCGATGGCGGGCCGTCCCGCCGCGAGCCGGCGGTGGCGCAGGTGCAAGCGGGGCCGCCGCCGACCGCGCGCTTCGTGCTGCTGGCCGGCACGTATCGCTCGTTGCGCCTCGGGTCGCCCGCCGCTTCGGGTGAGTTGAAAATCACCGGCGCGCGCATCGTCGATCTCGCCGGCGTGGAGCTGGCCCGCTTCGACGCGACCCGCTTCCAGCCGGCACGCGACGGTGGCGGCGTGGAGATTTCCTGCGAACCGCCACTCATCCTGCAGTCGTCCCTCGCCGCGCGCGACTGGTCATCCGTGGCGCTCCTCGCCGTGCTCACTTGCGCTTTCGCCCTCGTGGGTTGGCGGTTCGCGGCAGCTTTGGAAAAGATGCGCGCCCATGCGCTGGCGGTCGCTGTCCGCGGCCTCGCCCACGCCCGTGCGCGCCCGGTGCGCACGCTCCTCGCCGTCGCCGTGCTCGCGGTCTCCGCGAGCTGTTACCCGGTGATTTTTTGCGGTCAAAGCCACGTCTCGCCGAACAACGGCGCGGCCTGTCTTTACGCCGGTTTCCCCACGCTCCCCGGCGCCCCTGCCGGCCCCATCGAGAATCCCAAATTCGCCGACATCGGCGCGATGCTCTGGGCGCATCTGCCGTACTCCGTCGTCGAGCACCGCGCCATCTTCCGCGACCGCGAACTCCCGCTCTGGAACCGCGCAAACTCCTGCGGCGTGCCGCTCCTCGGCCAAGGCCAGTCCATGATCGGCGACCCGCTGCACTGGATTCCGCTCGTCGCCGCCGGCGCGGCTTGGGCGTGGGATGTGAAGTTCATCTTCGCGAAAATCCTCTTCGCGTTCGGCATCGGCCTGCTCGTCCGCGCGGCGGTCGGGCGGCTCGGCATCGCGGCGGCGCTCGCGGCTTCGTCGGCGTTCCTCGGCTTCTTCGCCTACCGCTTCAATCACGCGGCGATTTTCAGCCTCAGCTACGCGCCGTGGATTCTGCTCGGGTGGTTGGAAATCGGGCGCGTTGCGGGCTGGCGCGCGGCGGTGCCGGGGAGCGTGCTGCTCCTCGCGGCGAACTGGATGGAGCTGAACAGCGGCACCGCGAAGGAAGCCAGCATGCTCATCGGCGTGCTCAATGCGACCGGCGTTCTCGCGCTCTTTCTCGGGCGCGAAAGCTGGCCGGTGCTGGCGCGGAAGCTCGCCGTGGCGGGCGTGGGGCTGCTCATTTTCCTGCTCCTCAGCGCGCCGTGCTGGCTGCTCTTTCTCGATGCCCTGCGCCACTCGTGGACGACCTACAACGTCCCGCGCGCCTACCAGATTCAGCCCGCGCTTTTCCTCGGCCTGTTCGACGATCTGTTTTACCGGCAGACCATCGACCGCGAAAACCACGCGAATCCCTCGGCCAATTTTTTCGTCCTGCTCGGCGTGCTCTGGGCGCTCGTGCAGGCGCGGGCGTTGCTCCGCGATCCGACCTTCCGCGCCCTGGCGCTCGCCGCGGGCGCCACGGCCCTGCTCGTCTTCGGCGTCGTCCCGGCGGCGTGGCTCGTGCGGCTGCCATTGGTCGGCAATATTTCGCACGTCGATAACACCTTTTCGTGCGTCCTCATCGTGCTCCTCTTTCCACTCGCTGGCCTCGGCTGGCGCGGGTGTCGCGCGCGGATGGCCGACCCCGGCTGGCACGCCGATTGGGTGGGCACGCTGCTCCTGCTGGGCGTGCTGACCGGCGCGTTTCTCGGCTACGCGCAGACCGCCACGCGCTCGCCATTCGCGCTGCGGCCGGAGGCGGAGGCGATCACGTTCAGTCCGTTTTTTCTCGGCTACGCGACGGCGCTGCTTCTCGCGGTGGCTGCGCTGCCCTGGATCGCGCGCCGGTGCCTCCAGCTCCGAGCGTGGCCGCTCTCCCACGCGCTGCTCGCCGTGCTGGCGCTCTGCGCGCTCCACTTTCGCCACGGCATGTACGGCTCCACGAAGTTCGACGCCTACGTGATGAACCCGCGCGACCGCATGGATCTCAGCGCGCCGTCGCGCATGATCGAGCATGTGAAAACGCGCCTCTCCGAACCCGCGCGGGTCGCCGGTTTTGGCGAAGTGCTCACCCCCGGCTTCAACGGCGTCGTCGGTCTCGACGGCATCGCCGGGCCGGACGCGCTGGTCAGCGCTTACTTCCGCGAATTCGTGGACGCCGCGAAGCTGCCGGTCGTCTGGGATTGGCGGTTGGCGGTGGGCAAGGACACGGTGCCGCTGCTCCGACCGTTCTACGATCTGCTGAATCTCCGCTACTACCTCGGCATGCCGCAGGCCGGTGCCGCGCCGGTGGGCGGCTTGCAGCGCAGCGCGTCCGCCGATCTCGATCTCTACGAAAGCCCCGGTGTCTGGCCGCGCGCGTTCTTCACCGATTCCCTCGCGCGCTACCGGACGCCCGATGACTTCGCCCGCCTCGTTTGGGACGGTGATCGTCGCCCCTTCGCCGCGCTCCAGGAGGGCACGGCCTGGCCCGGCGAAGTGCCCGCCGCGCCTGTGCGGCACAGCATTCCCGCGCACGGCTACCGCCTCACGAGCAACACCACCACCTTCACCATCGACGCGCCCGCCCGTGGTCTCGCCGTGCTCACCGAGACCTTCGAGGCGGAAAACTTTCGCGTCACCGTGAACGGTGTGCCCGCGCCGTACCGGCGCGTGAACCACGCGTTCTGCGGCGTGCCGATTCCGCAGGCCGGGCGCTTCGTCGTGCGCTTCGAGTACTGGCCGCGCCGCCTCACCCTCGCGCTTTGGCTCAGTGCCGCCGGACTCACGCTGCTCCTCGCCGGAGCCGCGTGGGTGCGCCTTTCCCGGCCCGCTCCCGCTTTATGAACCGCCTGCTTCGCGCTCTCACGTTTCCCTGCCTGCTCGCGGCCGTGCTTACGCTCTGCTTGCGCTGGCAGCCGCTCTCGTCGCCGGCCAGCGGCTTCGTGCTGGAGATGAATCTCATCTCCCCGACCAGCGGCCAGGCGTGGCTCCGCTTCAATACCGGCGATGGGTGGAACTTTCGCGACACGCGTTTCATCTGGCTGGTCGCGAGCAAGGAGCCGAAGACCTATCGCGCCGCGCTGCCTTCCGGCGTTTTCAAAACCTTCCGGCTCCTCCCGTCCGATGCCTGTCCCGATCATGTTCTGACCGGCGCGCGGATTCTCGATCCCGACGGCGCTGAGGTCGCCACGCTGCCCGCTTCGCGCTACACCGCCGACCTCAACACGCTGCCCTTTGGCCTGGAGCGTCCGCTACGGCTGAGCGCGCCGGGGGAAAAGACGTGGCCCGAAAGCGCGGCGGAGTTTGCCCTGCTGCTCACCGTCTTCGCGCTCGCGGGCGCACTGCTCGCCCGGCGCGCGGGACGTTTCGCGGAAAA
>JAYWEB010000057.1:0-5711 GCA_043779575.1 Chthoniobacter sp.
ACGCGCGACAGCGCCACTCGGAAAGATGTCCTTCGGCGCGGCTATCGCAAGGCGCGCGGAGCGACGCCATCCACCCTCCGCCGGCGGCGCGCTACTCCTCGCCGTTGGCGATGAGGGTGTTGATCTCGCGGACGAGTTCGCGGATGCGCTTCACGTCGTCGGGCTCGATGGGCGTGTTCACGGGCTTGGTCGTGAGGCGCTTGATCTCGCGGAGATTTTTTTCGAGCACGGTGCCGAGTTTGGTCTTTTTGAAATTCGGGTTCAGCGTGCTCACGCGGTCGAGGAAGTAGTTCATCAGCTCGGGCTGGATGAGCCGGCTGGCGCGCGCGGGGGTGTAGCTTTCGTGGACGATGCTGGTGGTGATCTCCAGCCCGCGCAGCCAGCCGCCGAGCGCCACGAGGTGGGCCATTTCCTCGTCCTTCAGCCCGAGCAAGGCGGCCTCCACCTCGGCCTGGGTGCGGACGAGTTCGCCGCGGATGTCGTCCCACTCCTGGCGCGCGGCTTTCTCGAGGATGCTGCGGCTGTGTTTGCTCACGTGGTCGCCCACGCCGAGTCCCTTCGCGAGTTTGAGCAGCACGCGGCCGACGGGCTCGATGCGCGACTGTTTCTCCGCCGTCACCGTGAGGAAGCCGTCGGCAATGACGGCGCCGATGCTGAGCGCGAGGCGGGCGCGGTCCTGCGGGGTGGAGTCCGGCAGATCGCGCCAGACTTTTTCAAACGGGATGGGTTTGAGGGCGTTGAGTTCTTTGAGGATGAGCTGGATGGAGGGCGCGGTGTAGGAGTTCACGCCGAGTTCCTCGCGGATCTGGTCGAGGTCTGCCTGCGCCAGTTTTTCGCCAAAGGCGGAA
Organism: Chthoniobacter sp.; assembly: GCA_043779575.1. GTDB lineage: Bacteria > Verrucomicrobiota > Verrucomicrobiia > Chthoniobacterales > Chthoniobacteraceae > Chthoniobacter. The sequence goes on from JAYWEB010000057.1 coordinate 849, forward strand.
GCGCTGAGGAAGAGCGAGACGACCGGGGCGCTCCAGCGCGCGAGAATATTCATGAGGATGACTGTGGGGCGAAAGGGCGCAGGATGGCAGTACGAATTTGGGCAGTGGCTCAGTTTGAAAAAAACACGGTCATTCTGAACGGAGTTTTGCTGTGGGCGAAGGCGGGGGCGAAACGCAGTGAAGAATCGCTGACTCTAAAGTGGGCGGAGGCGGTGCGGAGCATGGAACGCACATCACTCCCACCGCGGCCGCCCATTACGGTCAGCGATTCTTGCTTCACTCCATGCCCGCCCGCCTTCGCCCACCGGAAATTGCGTTCAGAATGACCGTGTTTTTCAAACTGAGCCACTGCCCAAATTTTCCGGGTGCGGGGGAAATGGGCTTGCGGGCGGGCGCGGGCGCGGGCAAGTAGGGGCGCGTCAGCGGGGCAGTTAGCTCAGCGGTAGAGCGGCTCGTTTACACCGAGTTGGTCGGGGGTTCGATCCCCTCACTGCCCACGTTTTTGTTTTCGTGGAGATTGGCGCGCGGAGGCGTTTGCGGCTTGTGCGGGCGGGAGTTTCGGCCAAGTCTGCGCGCTCTTTTTGCCAACCCGTGCCCGCTTTCACCCAAGACCAACTCGCCGCGCTGCAGCTCTATCTGGACTCGCTGGATCCAGGCACCCGCGCGCGGGGGCTGACGTATTTCGAGAAGGGGAAGGTGCAGGGCATGGAGTGCTACAAGCGGGGCATTGGGGTGCGCGCGGATGTGGCGGGGTCGCAGTACCGGATGTATCGGGCGAAGCTGCGCTGCATCCGGGGCAAGTGGGAGGGCGAGTGTGCGTGCCCGATGGCGTTGGATTGCAAGCACTGCGGCGCGGTGGCGCTGCAGGCGCTGACGGAATTCGGCGGAGATGCGGTGGAAGCGGCGGCGGTGGTGGCACCGTTCGCGCAGCCGAAGGCCATGCCGGTGCGCGCGGCGGACGCCCAGGTGGCGGCGCTGCTGGCGGACCGGCTGGGGCGCAAGCTGACCTACGCGGAGCAGCGCGCGGCCCACGGGGTGGATCAACTTTTCCAAGTCCACCGCAAGGCCGGCTATGTGGCGGAGGTGATGCTGGAGCCGGTGCTCGGTCAGCGCGTGGGCGGGGGTTGGAATTCGGTGCAGATCTGGCCCACGGAGCCGCGCACGCCGTGGGAGGCGTGGCTGTATGTGGCGGCGTATCTGCGCCAGCGTCCGCACAACTGCCCGCCGGCGCTGCTGGCGGTGACGGATTGGACCGAGGTGGATGCGCTCACGGGGTCGTGGGAAAGGCGGCAGCGGGTGGAGGAATGGCGGACGTGGCTGCACGGCGCGGCGGAGCGCACGGAGGCCGGCGCCGCGGAGCCCACGCAGCTCCGCGTGCGGCTCTCGGCAAAGGGCGCGCAGCTCGAATGGCTGAAGGCGGGCGCAGCGCATTTCGCGGTGATCAAGGCGAACGCTTTCGCGCAGCTCACGGCGGCGGCGCATCAGGGCCAGCTCCCGCTGGATGAGGCGTCGCTGGCGGTCTGGCGGGTCTTTTACACGGGCTTCGACAGCCGCGCTTTCCGCGGCTACGCGGAGCCGGACACGGCGCGCGTTTTGAATCAACTGCTGCGGCTGCCGGGCTTTGCGGAGCGCGTGGTGGGGCCGGAGGGGCAGCCGCTCGCGCGCGCCACGGAGCGCCTGGAGTGGCGGATCGAAACGGGGGCCGGCGAGCAGATCGACTATCGCCTCGCGCTGGTGCTGCCGGATGGGAGCGCGCCGCCGCCGGCGCTGACGGTGATCGACGGCGCGCCGTCGCTCTACGTGGCGAGCGAGTCGGTTTTCGAAGGTCCGCCGCTCGGGCGGCTGGCCCCGCAGGCCGGGCCGATCACCGTGCCCGCCGAGGCGCTGGAGACGGGCGACGGGCTGACGCTGCTGGACCGGCTCGGCATCGCGCCGCCGCCGCGGATCGCGGGCCGGGTGCGGGCGGTGCGGTTGCGCGCGGTCTTTGGCTGCACACTGAAAAAAGACGGGTACGGCGAGGGCGAGAGGCTGCTCGTGGAGGTGCGCGCGGAGGACGGCGGCGGGGAAATTTTCGCGGACTACCAGCGCGACGCGTGGCTGGCGAAGACGCTCGCGCCAGAGAGCGCGGAGACGCTCACGCGCTACGATCGCGGCGCGCTGGGCCAGGTGCCGGGGCTGGTGGAGACGCTGCGTCTCGCTTGGGATGGCTACGACAAAAAGTGGCAGCGCCGGGTGGCGAAGAATTTCGCGGCGGAGTTCACGGAGTGGCTCGCCACGGTGCCGGCCGGCGTGGAGCTGGTGCTCGATCCGCTGCTCGCGTCGCTGCGCGGCGCGCCGATCGAGGCGCAGGTGAAGCTGGAAGTCGAGGAGGCGGGGATTGATTGGTTCGACCTGCGGGTGGCGCTCGACGTGGTGGACACCACGCTCACGCCGGAGGAGATCAAAGCGCTGCTCGACGCCCGCGGCGGCTTCGTGCGGCTGGGCGCGAAAGGCTGGCGTCGGCTGGAGTTCAAGCTCAGCGAGGACGACGAAAAACAGCTCGCCGATCTCGGGCTGAACGCGCGCGATTTTTCCAGCGAACCGCAGCGCCTGCACGCGCTGCAGCTCGCCGGGAAAAAGGCCGCGCGCCGCCTGCTGCCCGAGCCGCAGGCGCTGGCTATCGAGCGCCGCGCGAGCGAAATCCAGACGCGCGTGGTGCCGGACCTGCCAGCGGGTATGCTCGCGGACCTGCGCCCGTACCAGCTCCAGGGCTTTCACTTTCTCGCCTATCTCTCGACGAACCATTTCGGCGGCATCCTGGCCGACGACATGGGGCTCGGCAAAACCGTGCAGACGCTGGCGTGGCTACTCTGGCTGCGGTCGCTGCCGGACTTCGCGGGCCGCGCGAGCCTCGTGGTGTGCCCGAAAAGCGTGACCGACAACTGGCTCGCGGAAGGCGCGAAGTTCGCGCCCGGCCTGCGCGTGCGGGTGCTCCCGCGCGGTTCATCCGATGCTGCGCTGAAGGCCGCGCGGGCCGAGGCGGATCTCGTGGTCATCAACTACGCGCAGCTCCGCGGCCTCGAGAAAGCGCTCGGCTCCGCGCCGTGGCACGTCGCGATCCTCGACGAGGCGCAATACATCAAGAACCCCGACTCGCAGACCGCCAAAGCCGCGTGGGCGCTGCGCACCGAACACCGGCTGGCGCTCAGCGGCACGCCGATCGAGAACCGCCTGCTCGACCTCTGGAGCATCATGGGTTTCGCCATGCCCGGCGTCCTCGGCAAACGCGCCGCCTTTGCGAAATCGTTCGACCAGCGCAGCGATCCCTTTGCCCGCACGCGACTGGCCGCGCGGGTGCGCCCGTTCGTGCTGCGCCGGACGAAAGGCGAGGTCGCCAAGGATCTGCCGGAGCGCAGCGAGGAGGACCTGCTCTGCGAACTCGAAGGCGAGCAGGCCACGCTTTACCGCGCCGAGTTGAAACGCGCGCGCGCCGCTTTGCTCAATATCAACACGAGCAAGGAGCTGGACAAAAACCGCTTCAACATCCTGACCTCGCTGCTGCGGCTGCGGCAGATTTGCTGCCACCCCGCGCTGGTCAGCGAAAAGGCCGCGCAGGCGGACAGCGCCAAGCTCACCGCGCTCTTCGACGTGCTCGAACCGATCATCGAGGAGGGCCACAAGGTGCTCGTGTTTTCGCAGTTCATCCAAATGCTCGACATCATCCGCGCGGAGATCGAGCGCCGCGAGTGGCGGCACTTTCTCCTCACCGGCGGCACCGAGGATCGCGGCGCGCTCGTGCAGAATTTCCAGCAGAGCGAAGGCGCGGCGGTGTTCCTCATTTCGCTGCGCGCCGGCGGCTTCGGCCTGAACCTCACGGCGGCGAGCTACGTCGTGCTTTACGATCCGTGGTGGAATCCGGCGGTGGAAAACCAAGCCATCGACCGCACCCACCGCATCGGCCAGACCAGCCACGTCATCGCCTACCGGCTGATCGTGAAGGAGAGCATCGAGGAAAAAATCCGGACGCTCCAGCGGAGCAAAAGCGCGCTGGCGGCGGACATTCTCGGCGAGGAGAGTTTCACCCGCGCGCTGACGCTGGACGACTTCCGGTTTCTGCTCGGAGAGTAGCGGAAAGTGGGCGCTGGCCGGACGGGGCACGGCACCCGCCGATCAGCCCGCGGCGGCTTCCAGCGCGGCGTGGTCGATGGTGGTGAGGCGCTCGCGTTTCGCGCCGAGCTGGGGGATGCACTGGATGAGCGCCTTGGTGTAGGCGTGCTGCGGGTTGGCGAGGATCTCGTGGGTCGGGCCGTATTCCACGATCTTGCCGCGGAACATCACGGCAACGCGGTCGGCGATGCCGTTGATGATGCCGAAATTGTGGGTGATGAGGATGATCGCCATGCGGACGCGCTTTTTCAGGTCGCGGAGCTGGTCCATGATCTGCGCCTGGATGGTGACATCGAGCGCGGTGGTCGGTTCGTCGGCGACGAGCAGCTCGGGCTGGCAGGAAAGCGCCATGGCGATCATTACGCGCTGCTGCATGCCGCCGCTGAGCTGGTGCGGGTAATCGTGGAGCCGCTTCGCCGGATCGACGATGCCGACGAGGTCGAGATACTTCACGACCTCCGCGTCGAGGTCGCGGACCTCGGGGCGGTGGAGGCGGAGGGCTTCGGCGATCTGGTTGCGGATGGTGAAGACGGGATTCAGCGACGTGCTCGGCTCCTGGAAGATGTAGGCGATCTTGTTGCCGCGGATCTGGCGGAGTTCGCGCGGGGACATTTTCAAAACATCGCGCCCGTGGAGGAGAATCTCGCCGGAGCGGTAGAGCGCGGGCGGCTCGGGGAGCAGGCGCGTGAGGGCGAGGCCGGTCACGCTTTTCCCGCT
>JAYWEB010000058.1:0-5707 GCA_043779575.1 Chthoniobacter sp.
GTCGTCAATGATCGCAAGATCTTCTTTCTCGACCTCAAAGAGAATCAGCGTGGGCGGTTCTTGAAAATCACCGAAGACGTAGGTGGACGGCGTGACACAGTCATGCTCCCCGCCCCGGCGTTTAAGGATTTTCTGGAAGCGCTCCAGCGTCTGGTCGAGTTCGAGGCCAAGCTCTAATCAGCTCGGTTCCTCCGAGGGCACCTGGGAATGGAAACCGGGCGGGTGCCGGCGGAGGGTTGAAAACTTCGGGCCGCTTCTCCCCCAAAAGAAGCGGCTCTTTTCTTGTACGGGTGGGGCGGCGACAGGTGCCCGAAAAGTGACGTGTTGCCACTCCCGGCGCGTCCCTTTTCACCAAGACCCTGCCTCCTCCCTACGCGGCGCGGAGGTCGGCGAAGAAGAGGCGGCCGGCGCTGGTTTGCAGGGTGCTGGCGACGACGATGGGGACGGTTTTCCCCATGTGCTGGCGGGCGTGGTTGACGACGACCATGGTGCCGTCGGGCAGGTAGCCGACGGCTTGGTGGGCGTCGCGGCCTTCTTTCACGAGGGCGATGTCGAGCGCTTCACCGGCGGCGAGAGTGGGGCGGAGAGCTTTGGTGAGGTCGTGGAGGTTGAGGACGGCGACGCCTTGCAGGCGGGCCAGCGCGCAGAGGTTGCCGTCATTGGTGAGCAGCCGGGCGTCGAGCATTTTGGCGGCGACGAGGAGGCGGGCATCGACTGTGATGGACTCGGTGCTTGCGCTCTCGTGGATGGTGACGGTGAGCGCGGGGTCGCGCTGCATCTGCTGGAGCCGGTCGAGGGCGGCGCGGCCGCGTTCGCGTTTGAGGGAATCGCCGGAATCGGCGAGGCGCTGCAATTCTTCGAGCACGAAGCGCGGGACGACGAGCGAGCTGCTGAGGAAGCCGGTGGCGCAGATGCTGGCGAGGCGACCGTCGATGATGATGTTCGAGTCGATGAGCAGCGGCGCGTCCTGCACGGTGGCCTGGCGAAAGCGCACGTAAGGGATGATGAGCGCGAATTCGTCGCGGTTGCTGCGGATGGCGAGCATCATCCCGACGTAGCTGAAAGTGGCATAGACGATCAGGCCGCAGACCCACTGCGTCTGCGGCGGGGCGACGGCGAGGATGCGGGAGGAGAGGAGCAGTTTGGCGAAAATGAACCCGACGAGCAGGCCGAAGGTGGCCGAGGAAAAAATGCGCAGCGTGATGCCGTGGACCAGCCGGTCGCCGAGGACGATGAGCAGCCCGAACGCCATGCCCCCGGCGAGGCCGAAGAGCGGTTCGTCCGCGATCATGAAGCCGACGCAGGCCGCCAGCGTGACGAAGAGCGTCCGCAGCAGATTGATGGTCAGAATCGGGGTCATGCTGGGAAAGTGGGCGGCTCGCAGCACGAGCCATCCTCTCTCTTTAGCAAACGGCGAACCATCCGCGCCGGCGGGAGCGGATATTTTACCGCGTCCGCGAGCGCGGGGGCGGAGTCGAAACCACGGGACCAGGCGGCGCCGCCGACCGGTCCTTGTAGAAGAGCACGCCGGAGCGGCGCATGTTCGCGACGAGGGTCTTGAAATTTTCCGCGGTCTGCCGGTCGGAAATCAGCATCCCGAGGGTGCCTTCGCCATTGGCCGCCTTCTTGACCAGCGTATTGGCGGAGTCGGCCACTTTCCGAAAATCGCCGAGCGCGAGCCGCACGTCGCCAGCCACTCCGTCCACGGTCTTCAACGTCGATTTCGTGGCGTCCACGGCCTCGCTCGTCTTCGTTACCACGGCGTCGAGGTCTTTGGAAGTCTGCGCGAACGCCGCCGTCGTCGTTTTCAAGCTGGCGAAGGTTTCCTCCAGGTTGTTGAGGTTCTTGTCGGTCAGCAGCCGGGTGTTGATGGTCTTCGTCGCGATCTGCAACTCCTCGATTTCGGCGTTGAGCTTGTCGAGGAGCTTGCCTCCCTTGGCCGCCAGTTCGTCCAGGCCACCTGACCGCGAACCCATGATCGTCTCGCCCGGTTGGATGAAGTCCGCCTGATTAATCTCCGACGGCGGGATCACGTCCACGTAGGCTTCGCCCAGCATCCCGGCGGTGCGGATGACAAACGTCGATTCACGCGGGATGTGAACGCCTTCCGTGATCTTGATCGGAGTCGCCACGTTGTAAGCGCGCCCCGTCAACCGCGGCGCGTCGGTGACGATCCCCACCTTGGCGCCGGAGAGCATGACGTTGCAGCCCTTCACCAGCCCGCTGGCGTTGGGAAATTCCACGGTGATCGGGTAGAGCTTTTGAAAGCCCTGCCCGACCCGGCCAAAGAGCACCACCATCGTTGCGATCACCCCAAAACCGATGACCAAAAACATCCCGACGAATACTTCCAGCCCCTTGCGCTCGGTGCTCATGCGGTCGGGTTTTTAGCTGACATCCCCGGAACGGCCCTCGACGAAGTCCGTGATGATCGGATCCCGCGCCGCCTTGAGGGCATCCGCGCGATCGTGAAAATAGGTGCGCCCCTCGTGGAGAAAGGCGATCCGGTCAGCGGTGGTGAAGGCGGTGCGCATATCGTGGGTCACGACCACGGAAGTCACCCGCAGCCGCTTTTGCAAGCGACGAATCAGGTGATTGATCGAGTCCGCGGCGATCGGGTCCAAGCCGGTCGTCGGCTCGTCGTAAAGGATGCACGCCGGCCGGCCGACGATGGTTCGCGCGAGCCCCACGCGTTTGCGCATGCCTCCCGAGAGTTTCTCCGGCATTTTCTTTTGCTCGCCGGCCAGATCGACCATCTCGAGCGCCTCGGCCACGCGCTCCTGGATTTCGCGTTCGTTTTTCAGCCCCGCCTCCCGGAGGGGAAAAGCGAGATTTTCCTCCACATTCATCGAGTCAAAAAGCGCGGCGCTCTGGAAAAGCATGCCGATCTTTTTGCGAATGCCGCCGAGTTTCCGCTCGGGCAGATGCGTGATCTCCTCGCCCTCGACCCAGACCTCGCCGGACGTGGGCTGAAAGAGCCCGATGAGATGTTTGAGCAGCACGCTTTTTCCGCAGCCAGACCGGCCGAGGATGACACACGTCTCGCCGGTCGCGATCTCGAGATCGACGCCGCGCAGCACCTCCTGGGTGCCGAGGGTCTTGGTCAGTCGGCGGACGGAAATCATGCGGGCCTAGCTGCCATACGGAAACACCATGTTGAGCAGGAAAGTGAGGAAGAAATTCAGGACGAGAATCAGGAGCGAACTGATCACCACGGCCTCCGTGGGCGCGCGTCCGACACCGACCGCGCCCTCTTTCGCATGGAGCCCCTGATGACAGCTCACAAAAGCGATGAGGACGCCGAAGCAGAGCGCCTTGCTGAGGGCGATCTTAATGTCCCGCGGCCCCACGTAGTGCTGGACGAAGGTGAGAAAATACGGCCCGGAAATTCCCAGCACATGCACGCCCACGAGATAGCTGGCGCAGATGCCGAGCCCCACGCTTTCCGCCACGAGCAGGGGCATGGAAAGGATCAGCGCCAGCACGCGGGGGACGGCCAGGTAGTCGATCGGATGCACCGCGAGCGCGCGGAGGGCGTCGATCTGTTCCGTGGCTTTCATCGTGCCGATCTCCGCGGCGATCGCCGCACCCACCCGGCCGGCCACCATCAGGCCGGTGAGCACCGGACCGAGTTCCCGAAAGAGCGAGACGGCGACTGCCGACCCGGTCCCGGATTCGAGGCCGACCCAGGAGAGCTGGAAATACATCTGCGCCGTGAGCACCGCCCCGGTGAACATGCCGGTGACCACCACCACAAATTGCGAACGCCAGCCCATCTCCACGATCTGCCAGGCAAAGAGCCTCCAGCGGATCGGGGCCACGACCAAAGACACGCAGGTCTCGGCGACGAGCAGCGCGAGTTCACCGAAGTACTGGAAAAGTGAGAGCGCGGAGCGCCCGAGTGCCGTAACCATGCAGAGCGCGCGAAGCTAGCGGCGTGCAGTGCGCTTGTCCACCGCCCGCGGCCAACCCCGGCGCCGGACGAAAACCTAAAGGTCGCCGATGCGGATCGGCTGGGTCTTGCTCTTCGGGTTCAGCTCCGCGGGCACCCCGCCGACGATCCGTGGCTCCAGCCCGAGCTTGCGGAAAATCGCGCGGATTTGCTGGATGCTCAGGATCGGCTCCTCAAAGTCCAGATACACGATGTCGTGGTTGCTATCGACCTTGTAGCGCAGTCCGGGGACGGTTTCGAACTCGTGGTCCAGTTCGAGGATTTTTTCGAGCTGGCGGACACCGGCGGCGTAGATTTCGACCTCGATCATAATGAGTTTGAACTGACGGCTCACCGTAAAGTCGCGCTTCGACGCTTGGCAACGAGTATTTCGGCAGATGTCCGCGCCGGGCGGTCTGGATTCAGGCGAAAAGTTCGGACTGCCCCGGGCCCGGTGCGCGCCCCGCTTGCAGGGCGGCGACGGCGGCGCGCAGTTGCTCGCGGGTGAAGCGCTTTTTGATCCCCTCGATGGCCGCCGCCGCGAGCTGGTCGCAGCGCTCGTTGCCCGCGTGGCCGGCGTGGCCTTTCAACCACCGCCAGTGGATGCGGTGCCGCGCCGCCGCTGCCGCAAGCGCCCGCCAGAGATCCTCATTTTTCACCGGCTGCTTCGCCGTCGTCATCCAGCCGCGCGCCTGCCACGCCTTGATCCATTTGGTGATCCCGTCGCGCAGGTAGGTCGAGTCTGTGAAAAGATCGACGTCGCACGGTTCGGTCAGCGCCTCGAGCGCGGCGATGGACGCCTGCAGCTCCATCCGGTTGTTGGTCGTCGCAGCCTCGCCGCCGCTGACTTCCTTCGTGCGCCCGCCGTACTCCAGCACCGCCGCCCACCCGCCGGGGCCGGGGTTGCCCTCGCAACCGCCGTCGGTGTGGATGGTGACCTTTTTTGAGCCGTTCATCCGATCCGCACCGCGCGCGTCTTGTCGAGTTTGAGCACGTCGCCGGGTTGCAACGCGGGCGTCGCCTTCGGATCGGCGACCTTTTCATCCCGGAGCTGCACGCTGCCCTGCTCCACGAGCCGCCGCGCATCGCCGCGGGATTTCGCGATCTGAAAACACTGCGCGTACGCCGCCACCACCGCCGAGACGATGTCGCCCGCGACGCCCGCCAGCGCCAGCAGCGGCAGCTCCGCGCTCGCCAGATCGCGCTTGCTGAAGCGCATATTGAAATCCTCCAGCGCCGCCGCCCCCGCGTCCGCGCCGTGGTAGCGCTCCACGATGCGCCGCGCGAGCTGCTTCTTCGCATCCATCGGGTGCCCCGCCGGCACCGGCTCGCCGAGGAGCAGCAGATAGTAGCGCGCCATCAGCTCATCCGAGATGCTCATCAGCTTGCCAAACATCTCCACCGGCGGCTCGTTCACGCCGACATAGTTGCCGAGGCTCTTCGACATCTTCTGCACGCCGTCCAGCCCCTCGAGCAGCGGCATCAGAAAGACCACCTGCTGCGGCTGCCCCTCCTCGCGCTGCAGATCGCGCCCCACGAGGATGTTGAAAAGCTGATCCGTCCCGCCGATTTCCACGTCCGCCTTCACCACCACGGAGTCCCAGCCCTGCATGATCGGATACTGGATTTCGTGCAAATGGACCGCCTCGCCGCGGTCGATGCGGTTCTTGAAATCCTCGCGCTGGAGCATCTGCTGGAGCGTCACCCGCGAGTTCAGCTTCATCACCTGCTCAAAGGTCATCATCTCGAACCACTGGCCATTGAAAACCGTCCGCG
>JAYWEB010000059.1:0-5695 GCA_043779575.1 Chthoniobacter sp.
TTTTGGGCGAGTCTGTTCGGGCGGTTTCGGACCTGATTTACAGACCCCGTTGACAACCCGCAGGCGATTGCACACCTTGCAGCCCGAATTCGCCCCACCTCCAAGCTCCGACGAATTCCATGTTCACCATACTTTGATGCTCCCCGCACGCCGCACGCGCTTTTTTGCGACCACGGTCAAATCAGTCATCGCGCTTCAAGTCACCCTGTGGCTCGGCGGCGCATCCGCGTCGGCAGGCGATGCCTACAAATGGACGGTGCAATACCTTATCGATACGAGCCGGACGGTGTTTGGGCGGCCGCAGACGGTTTCGCCCCGCCACAACCGTGGGTTGGCAATTTCGCCTGATTATAAATACCTCTACGCGGGCTATCACCACAGCTTCAACAACGCCGGGGAGGTGCGCCGCATCCAGATCGATGTCGGCGATTTCGAAAGAGGAACGGTGGCGCTGCTGCCGGGGATTTTGGCCAAAGGCATCGCCACGGATGACAAAGGGCGTGTTTATATTTGCGACAACAGCGCGATCCACGTTTACGACGCGGCGTTGGAAACCAAGTTGCTGCGGATCCCCGCCGGGATCGCGGACAGCGTGGCCACGGCGCGCGAAGGTGCGGATCTTGTGCTTTACGGCTCCGACCGCGATGACGGCTCGATTGCCCGCTGGGTGCTGAAGGAAAACGGCGAAGGCCTGAGTTCGGCGACTCTGGCTGGGTTTGGCGGCTCGGGCGTTTTCAAGGTGCCCGGCGCGAGCGACCTGCGGGGCATCAAGGTCGATGCGAAGGGGAATATCTGGGTGGTCGATTTGAAGGGGAGCAAGGTTTTCAAAATCAAACCGGGAGGGCACGAGGTGAGGTCGGTGGCCGTGAAAGGCCCGATGGATGTGGCGATCGACGGAAAGCGCGTGCTGGTCACCCGGTGGCAGGAGCGGGCGATCACGGTGCTCGATGATGAATTGAACGTGCTCGGCAACCTCAACGTGCCGTGGGAGGAGCTCGAGCTTTCGCCCTTTGGCAATAACAAGCAGGGCGCGCTCTCGGGCATCGTGGTCGTTCCGGGACGAGGATTTTTTGTGTCCAACGAAGCGGGCCAGACGGCGAATCAAAAATCCACGTATGGCCGGATCGACACCCATAGCGATCTGATCGACGGGAAGCTGTTCCGCGACGTGTTTCAGGACGACAACGAGCCAATCCTCCGGGCGACGGAAGTCACCACGGCACCTCCGCCGTAGGCGCTTTTCGCGAGGTCCGATTCCCAGTTTCGTCGGGATGGACGGAAAGCTTTGTGAAAAGTTTCACAAAGCGCTTGCCACACCGCCCAGTTGGCTGTTTCATCGGCCTCGCATTGCCCGAAGCGGGTGTGCGCGAGCGCTCCGCCTCGCGGTGATTTTCACGGTCGAACCCATCGACGACACCCGCTTCCGGCATCGCCCCATTTTGGAAATGACCAGTCCCACTTTCATCACCAATGCATCGACCTTCCCTGGTCGCTGGCTCCGGCTATTCGCGCTTAGCGTCGCACTCGTCTCGGGGTGGGGGCTGGCTGGAGGGAGCGTGCTGGCAGCGGAGGAGGCGCCGGCCGCTTCCGAGATGGTTTCCGCCGCCGAGCCCGGTGCCCACGCGGAGCACGCGGAAGAGGGACTGACGGCCTACGCGCCGCCGATTTTCTGGGGAATTGGCGGGGATCCGGAAACCAAAAAGATCGGGCCTCTGGCGATGACCAACTCAATGATCGTTACGTGGATCGTTGCTTTGGGCATCATCATCTTCGCGCGCTATGCCACGCGGAAGATCAAGGACGTGCCGGACGGCGCGCAGAATTTTTGGGAGTGGCTGGTGGAGAGTCTGCACGACTTTCTCGAAAGCATCATCGGCCACGAACTCGTGAAGAAGACGTTCTGGTTTTTCGCGACGGTCTTCATCTTCATTCTTTTCACAAACTGGTGCGGGCTTATCCCCGGCGTCGGTACCATCGGCTGGGGCATGCCGACCGCCCAGGGCGGGCTTGATCACATCACGCGCCCGCTCTTTCGCGGGTCGAGCGCGGACCTGAACCTGACGCTGGCGATGTCCTCCGTTTTCTTCTTCATGTGGATGGTTTGGGCGCTGCAGGCCAATGGCTTTGGCGGCTTCATTCTGCATCTTTTTGGACCGAAGGGTGACACGAAAGGTGCGATGAAAGTAATGATGATCGTGGTCTTCATTCTGGTGGGTGTACTGGAAGTCGTGTCGATCATGTTTCGCCCGGTGTCGCTCAGCTTCCGGCTGTTCGGCAACATCTTTGCCGGCGAAAACATGCTCGAATCCATGTCCCGGATCTACCAGCCGCTGGCCTTCCTGATTCCGATCCCGTTCTATTTCATGGAAGTTCTCGTCGGCCTCGTGCAGGCGCTCGTCTTCATGCTTCTCACGGCGGTTTTCACCCTGCTCATCTGCCAGCACGAAAAGGGGCACGAACACCACTAGATTTTTTAACAAAAAAATTTCGGCGGCCAGACCGTGGTTCCCGCGGGGACCGCCGGGAAAACAACAAAACCAAAAGAAACATCATGAACATTGCAACCATACTTGCGGACGGTCTCGCCGGAAATATTCACGTCGGTCTCGCTGCGCTTGGCGCTGCGCTCGGCGTGGGTCTCATCGGCATGGGAGCTTCGTCAGCGGTGGGCCGGAATCCCGGTGCCGCCACTCCCATCCTGGTGCAGGCGATTCTGAGCACCGCCTTCGCCGAAGGCATCGTGTTCTTCGCCATCTTCCTTGTGAAGAAGGGCGTGCATTTCTAGAGCCACACGGCGCGGGGTCGCCAGTCGGCCCCGCGCCCGTTCGCCTAACTATTTTCAGTCGTCCTTATGACCTACATTCCCTTACTCGCTGCCGAAGACGGCATCATTGACAGCCTTGTGCAGAGTGCGCAGAGCACTGGGGAAACCTTTGGCTTCAATGCCTGGCTTTTCTTTTCGCAGGTCATCAGCTTTTGCATCGTCGCGTTTCTCCTGCAAAAATTTGCCTACAAGCCGATCCTCGCCGTCCTCGAAGAGCGTCGTAAACGCATCGCCGACGGCCTTGCTAACGCGGAGAAGATCAAGCAGCAACTCGCCGAGTCTGAGCAGCGTTATCAGGAGATTCTGACCAAGGCGAACACCGAGGCGCAGAAGATGATCGACGAAGCCCGCGCCAGCGCCGCCGCGGTGAAGGAAAAGGAAACGCAGCGCGCGATTGGCGAGGCTGAGCAGATTCTCACCAAGGCCCGCGATGCCGCCGCGCTCGAACACACAAAGATGCTCACCGAACTCAAGCGCGAGGTCGGTCGCCTCGTCATCGGCACGACGGCGAAAGTCACCGGCAAAGTCCTCAACGCCGACGATCAAAAGCGCATCTCGGAGGAAGCCGCCCGCGAAGTCGCCGCGTAGTCCAACGATCCGCCGCCATGAAGCTCGACAAAGACTCGCGCAAGCTGACCAAGCAGCTTTTCAAAAGCAGCTTCACCGGCGGCCGTCTCGACGAAAAGAAAGTCGCCGCCGCTGCGCGGATCGTCGCCACGACCAAGCCGAGCAACTTCCTCGGCATCCTCAAAGAATACCAGCACCTCGTCCGCCTGGAGGTCGCGAAACATCACGCCGTCGTCGAAAGCGCCGCGCCGCTCGACAAGAAAACGGGCGACCAATTGCTGGCCAATCTCCAAGCCAAATATGGCAAGGACTTAACCACCGAATTCAAAGTCTCGCCCGAGCTTCTCGGCGGGCTCCGCATCAAAATCGGCAGCGACGTTTTCGACAGCTCCGTGCGCGAGCGCCTTGCCCGTTTGGAAACTCAACTGGCGCTCTCCTAACACGCCGCACCATCCCTCAACTCTCTAACACGCAAATTCCCATGAGCAGCATCCTGCAAGAACTCGAATCCCAAATCAGCGGCCTCAAGACCACGACTACTAAGTCCAACGTCGGCATCGTCCGCGAAATCGGCGACGGCGTCGCCCGCATCGAAGGCCTGAGCGACGTCATGCTCAATGAGCTGATCGAATTTCCCGGCGGCCTCTACGGTCTCGCGCTGAACCTCGAGGAAAGCGAAGTCGGCTGCATCCTGCTCGGCGACGAAAAGCACATCGTCGAAGGCACCGAAGTCAAAACGACGGGCCGCCTGCTCTCCGTGCCCGTGGGCAAAGGGCTGCTCGGCCGTGTGGTCGATACGCTCGGCGCTCCGGTCGATGGCAAAGGCCCGATCACCGCCTCCGCGATCTATCCGGTCGAAAAAGTCGCGCCCGGCATCATCAAGCGGAAATCCGTCAGCCAGCCCGTGCAGACCGGCATCATTGCCATCGACGCGATGATCCCCGTCGGCCGCGGCCAGCGCGAACTCATCATCGGCGACCGCGCCACGGGTAAGACCACGATCGCCATCGACACGATCATCAACCAGGCGCGCATCAACAAAGCCAACGAAGGCAAGCCCGGCTTCCGCCCGCTCTATTCCATCTACGTCGGCATCGGACAGAAGAACTCCAACATCGCCCGCTCACTCGCCGTCCTCGAAGCAGCCGGCGCGCTGCCTTACACCATCATCGTCTCCGCTCCCGCGTCCGACACCGCGACCAACCAATACCTCGCGCCGTTCTCTGGTGCAGCGATGGGTGAGTGGTTCATGGATAACGGCATGGACGCGCTCATCGTCTATGACGATCTCTCCAAACATGCCGTCGCCTACCGCCAAGTCTCGCTCCTCCTCAAGCGCCCGTCCGGTCGCGAAGCCTATCCTGGCGATGTCTTCTATCTCCACAGCCGCCTGCTCGAACGCAGCGCCCGCGTCGATGAAAAGAATGGCAACGGTTCCGTCACCGCGCTCCCGATCATCGAGACGCAGGCCGGCGACGTGTCGGCTTACATTCCGACCAACGTGATCTCCATCACCGACGGCCAGATCTACCTCGAAACCGACCTTTTCTACCAAGGCATCCGCCCCGCTGTGTCGGTAGGTCTGTCAGTTAGTCGGGTAGGTTCCGCCGCGCAAATCAAGGCCGTGAAACAAGTCGCCGGTAAGATCAAAGGAGACTTAGCCCAGTTCCGCGAACTCGCCGCCTTCGCACAGTTCGGCAGCGACCTCGATGCCAAGACTAAGTCGATCCTCGACCGCGGCGCGCGCATCGTCGAACTCTTCAAGCAGGTGCAATATAACCCGCTCGCCACCGAGATAATGGTCAGCACGCTCTGGTCGATGCAGAACGGCTACATGGATGACGTGGCTGTGGATAAGATCAAAGATTTCCAGCTCAAGCTGCAGGACTACTTTTCCACCCGCAAAGACGCCGTCCTCGCCAAGATTCGCGACAAGGGTGCCATCGACGACGACATCACCGCCGACCTCAAGGCTGCGCTCGCCGAATTCAAAACCAGCTACCGCTAAGTGATCTCGCTGCCGTCGTTCGAGCTTATGTCCGAAGTCATCACTGCCCCACCCGTTGAGGACGCGATCCGCGTCATCCGCGGCCAGCGCGTGATGCTCGATTCGGACCTGGCGCGGTTCTTCGACGTGACCACGAAAGTGCTCAACCAGACGCTGCAAAGAAACATCGAAAGGTTCCCGGCCGACTTTTCGTTTATCCTTACGCGCGTGGAGTTTACAATCTTGAGGTCACAAATTGTGACCTCAAGTTTGAGCCACGGTGGACGCCGCTCCATGCCTTGGGCCTTCACCGAGCA